>JALSTC010000080.1 GCA_026983935.1 Ardenticatenia bacterium | reverse complement strand
ATCAGCCCGCGATAGTAAAGCGCCCGGGGGTTATCCGGCTCCAGTGACAGCGCAGTGCTGATTGCCTCCTCCGCAGCCGTAACCTCACGGACGTTGAACAACGCCCACGCATACGCTGCCTGCAGAGCAGCGTCATCCGGTAGTGTGCTGACAGCCTCGCGGAGCACTGTCAAACCATCTCCTTCCAGATTGAACAGCTCTTCAGCATAAAACAGCGCCAGTTGCCTCAAAAACTGCGGCTCGCCAGGAGCCAGTGCCACAGCCTCTTGCAGCCAGTATTCGGCCAGAACCAGCTCACCCTGCAAACGGTATGCCATGCCCAGTTCGGCGGCAAATGCCGGATTCTGTGGAGACAGGTGCTGCGCTTCAAGCAGGGCGTTCAATGAACGATCGTCATCGCCTACTGCCCGCCACATCAGACCATACAGATAGTAAAGCAACGGGTCATCCGGTACGTAGGCAAATGCCCGCTCAAACGCTGACGCGCCGTCCCATCCCTGGCGGGCACGCACCAGTCCCAGATACGCCCAGGCCTCAGCATATACAGGATTCAGCGCCACTGCTGTTTCCAAAGCCTGTTCCGCCTGCGGCCAGAATGCCAGTGATGCCAGCACCATGCCCACCTGTGCATTTTGAGCAGCAGCACCCGCCTGCTGTTCCTCAGCAATGGCAACCTGCAACCGCTGAGCTGCCGTACCCCAGACGGGATCAGTCGCTGCTGACACCAGATGGGTGTAAGCCTGGCGCATATCCAGAGGCGCAAGCAGCACGCCAAGACGAAAATGCGCAGCCGTATCCTGTGGTGATAACTGCAAGATGGTCTCCAGCGCCTGCCGGGCAGCATCCCATTCCCCACGCGACCAAAACCCTTCCATGACCTGATGCCACAACACGGGATCATCTGCCCCGGCAGCGGCGGCAGCAAGATGTGCCAGCGCAGCGGCGGAATGCCCCTGCAGTTGATAGGCGTCGGCAGACGCACGGTGCCAGTTCGCTGTAGGGGAACCGCTGGCCGCATCCATCGTCAATGCAAACAAAACCTCGGAGGGGGTTGAGGGAAGGTGCGCTTCAGGAATTCGCGCAGGCCCAGCGGGAGAACAGCCAGCAAGCAGCACGAGCAGCAGCGCAGAGAAACGCAAAAAGCGTACAGGGTCAGCAGGATTCACTATTGGCGCGATTCGCCGTGCGGAAGATTCCGGTATCACAAAGAAAGGCAGAAGAAGTATCCTTATCCAGCCTCGTCCGAAGCCCCTGACGTATTTTCCGTACTGTCGTCCAGGGCACGGCGGATAAAATCGGGCAAGGCGGATTCATGCACAGTGACGCGCGGGACAGCACTGTTCCGCGCGCCAGCCGCGAAGGCATCATTGACAACGCGCTCCACTTCATTGGGTGTGAAGGGCTTGATCAGGTAGCTGTGCACACCCTGCAGTTTTCCCATCAAGCGATTCGCAGGATCACCATGCGCAGTTATCACAACCACTGCCGGGCGATCTTTTTCTTCCTGCTGCCTGATCGCGTCCAGAAGCTTCCATCCGTTCTTATCCGGCAGGCCGATATCAAGCAGGATAACGTCAGGGTGTTCGGCGCTGTAAACGGCCAGCGCTCGATCAACATGCGTTTCATGAAGGGAGCGAATATTGATCCGTTCCAGTGTCGCCGCGATCACTTCCGCTAATTCGGTGGTGTCCTCCACAATCAAGACAGTCCGGCGGGGCCGCTTTTTTGACACAGCAGGCTGCGCTTCAGGCGCTGGGGCCCGTTTTCCTTTGCCACGCTGCCTGGAATGGACCGATTCTGCTTCCGCGAATCGATCCTCATCGGGTACCTGTCCCACCTTACGCAAGTTTGGGCTGACTGCCTGCACACCGTTCATAATTCCCTCTCCAATTTCACCGGATGAATGATAAACGACCCAACATACATGGATAAAGCATGAATAAGAACAATCCGCTGATATGTAATTATAGCATAGAACATTTCTACTGCGGCCCCAATTCCAACGCTCATTGCTGCCGCTAAAGCTAAAAAGGGAACTGCTCATGGACGGATCGCGTGCAGAACGAAAAGCGAGGAATAAACTCGAGCCACAAGCGGATTATCGGTCAGTAAGCGTGGTATCCAGGGATAGCGCCAGTTGGTCGCCCAGTGAAAATCAACAGAAACAAATCCAATCTGCTCTAGAAGTGTTTGCCACAGGTCGGGAGATTGGTGAATATCCCAGTCTATGGACGGCTGGAACGGATGTCTTTTCAGAATACCCAGATTCACGAGGGGGGTAAAAGCGTGTGTACGCGATGTGTCAGAGATGACAAGCAGACCGCCCGGTTTCAACCAGTCATACAGGGGCTGCATCAGTGCCCGGTAAATTTCCCGGCTCTCCTGACTGACATGCAGCCTGCGGACATGCTGTTCGTCCAGATGATTGATCACAGCCAGCAGGTAAATCATGTCAAAAGACTCCGGGGGAGCCGTGAATTCCTGCATGGTGAGCGGACGAAAGTCAATGGCAGGGAGGTTGAGCCTGTCAAGCCGCTGGTTGAAGGTGGCAATCGCGTCACCCGATGACCCCGAAAGCTCCGGCTCCAGAGCTATCACTTGCTCCGCTCCCAGGGTGGCCACACAGGCAGCATAGAGGCCTTTCCCGGCCCCAACTTCCAGGACACGCTGGCCTGAAAAGTCAAGTGTGCCGAAGTAATCTTCCGTACGCACGCGGATCCAGCGCGCATCCGTATTATATGCCGCTGCTACAGGCTCGAGCAGGCGTTCTGCTTCTTGAACCGTTCTGTGTCCCATACTGATTGGCCCCTACCCCACACTGCTCAAGAAATCACCTGCCTGACCGTCATGTCGTCAACCTGGCGGTACTGCCTGCCGCATGCGCTGCATGTCGTGTGCTGGCCATCAAAGTGCAGGGGTGTACCACATTCACACATCCAGCCCAACAGTCGCGCAGGCACACCACCCACCAGCGCATAGGCAGGCACATCTTTTGTCACCACCGCACCGGCAGCCACAAATGCCCACTCGTGGATCGTCACACCACAAACAACGGTGGCGTTTGCCCCAATGCTGGCCCCACGTTTTACCCGCGTGGCCGCATAGTCGCGTGCTGCCCGAGGATATGCCGAGCGCGGCGTCTTGACGTTAGTAAAAACCATACTGGGGCCGCAGAAAACATAATCCTCCAATACCACGCCCTCGTACACCGAGACATTGTTCTGAATCTTGACGTGGTTGCCAATCCTCACGTTGCTTGCGACAAAAACGTTCTGCCCCAGCGA
This sequence comes from Ardenticatenia bacterium, assembly GCA_026983935.1. Classification (GTDB taxonomy): domain Bacteria; phylum Chloroflexota; class Anaerolineae; order Aggregatilineales; family Ch27; genus JALSTC01. The sequence continues at coordinate 1,774 of JALSTC010000080.1, read as the reverse complement.
ACAATGCTCGCCAATCTGTGCGCCGGGCATCACATGGCAGAAATGCCATATCCGCGTTCCATTACCGATCTGTGCGCCGTCGTCTATACAGGCGCTTTCATGAGCGAAATATCCCAAGTCTCTTCCTTCCCTGCATGCAGAATGCGATTCAACGCAGCAGCATTCGCAACGTGCTGGCGACACGTTCCTGGGCTTCCGCAGGCATCTGCGGCCAAATGGGCAAACTCAGCACTTCCTCCGCCGCCTGCTCGGCTGCAGGCAAACGATAGTTCAACGCGCTGTATACTGGCAGTCTGTGCAAAGGCACAGGGTAATAAACCTGTGTGGCGATGCCCGCCTCCCGCAGCCCTCGCTGCACGGCATCGCGCCGTCCAATTGTAATACGCACGGTGTACTGGTGATAAACATGGCAGGCATACGAAGCCTCAACGGGGAGCACCAGGCCCGGTACATCATGCAGCAGGTCACGGTAGGCGGCAGCCACTCGGCGGCGACCATCGTTGAACGCCTGAATGTGAGGCAGCTTGACCTGCAAGATTGCGGCCTGGAGCGTGTCCATCCGCGAATTATAGCCGGGTATCTCATTGTGGTATTTCTTCAGCGAGCCATGGGTGCGCAGTTTGCGGGCCATCTCGGCAACGCTCCCATCGTCCGTTACCAGCATCCCGGCGTCGCCATAGGCCCCCAGATTCTTGGAAGGGAAAAAGGAGAACGCGCCAGCGTCCCCGATAGCGCCCAGCTTAAGTCCCCTGTATTCACCGCCAAAACCCTGCGCCGTATCCTCCAGCACCTTGAGGTTGTGGCGCTCCGCCAGCTCAAGGATAGGAGCCATGTCAGCAGCATGGCCGTAGAGATGCACAGGCACGATCGCACGTGTGCGCGGCGTGATTTTTTCCTCGATCAGAGTGACATCAAGGTTATAAGTCTGTGCGTCAATGTCCACAAAAACAGGCACTGCCCCTATGAGACTGATCGCTTCTGCCGTGGCAAAAAATGAAAAAGGCGTTGTGATCACCTCATCTCCGGGACCGATGCCCAGCGCCCGCAGTCCAATTACAAGCGCGTCCGTGCCGGAATTGAGCGCAACAGCATGTTTGACATTCAGGTACTCGGCTACCTGAGCTTCAAAAGCATGAACCTGCGGCCCCATGATAAATCTGCCGGAGCGCAGCACGGATTGAAAAGCCGCGTTGAGTTCATCCCACAGCATCTCGATCTCGGGCGTAAGGTCCAATAAGGGGATAGCATTCTGGCTCATCATACGGCTTCTTTCAATCACGCAAGATCGGGTGCATGTGGCGCGGATGAGGAGTGACCTCACTGCACCGTATCTGATGAACAAGCTCTATAGAAGGCCGCGCCGTGTCTATATCAAATCCGCGTCCGGCCAGCGTCTGTTCATATACACGGGTATGCAAATCGGTGAACCCGCCAGAAAATTCGATCTCCTCACCATCCACCGTGATCGAACGGTAGGCATACTTTCCGTTGGCGCGGGCTTGTTCAGGCAGGTCATGCTCATCAATGGAAAGAAACCAGCGCACCCGTGCCCATTCCAGTTCCAATAACCCCGCCATGTTCTTCTCTGTAACATGATGCACTTCGGCCTTTTCCACAGGCCCAAAGAGCCACAGCAGCAGATCGAAGAAATGAATGCCGATGTTCATTGCCAGGCCACCGGATTTTTCCGGGTCACCCTTCCAGGAAATATGATACCAGTTGCCCCGCCGCGTGATGTATGTGAGCACGACATCGGCCTTTATACGATTCTGCT
>JALSTC010000079.1 GCA_026983935.1 Ardenticatenia bacterium | reverse complement strand
AAGATATTGTGGCGCGATGGTGTGATCGTCCTGCTGGCCTTTGTGAGCGTGATTGCTTATGTGGTCGGGGCGGGCGCGATGGGGGAAATGGGGTTTCCTCTGGATGATGCCTGGATACATCAGACTTATGCCCGCAACCTGGCCCAAACGGGACAGTGGGCTTTTGTGCCCGGCGAACCCTCCGCCGGGAGTACGTCTCCGCTGTACACTGTGCTCTTGAGTATTGGTTATTTCGTCGGTCTGCCGTTTATGGTCTGGACGACATTTCTCGGTGGGCTGGCGCTGGCGCTGGCCGGGATTGTGGCGGCACGGCTGGCGGAGCGTCTTATGCCGGATGTGCGGGCCATTGGCTGGTGGGGAGGGCTGGCCGTGGTTGCCGCATGGCATCTGGTCTGGGCGGCGGCATCCGGCATGGAGACGATGCTTTTTGCCGCTTTGACGCTGTGTCTGATTGCAGTGAGCTGGCGCGAGCTTGACGATCGTCCGGCGAGTTCGACATTCTGGCGGGGGGCGGTGTTTGGGCTTGTTGGTGCGGCAGCAACGCTGACGCGCCCGGAAGGCGTGGGCCTTGTTGGATTAATCGGGCTGGTGATGTGGATTGCCCGTCCAGGTGGTAGTTGGCGGTGGGTGCTGCTGTGGTCCGTGGGAGTGGCCGTGGGGTGGGCGGCTGGCATTGCTCCGTATGCGCTGCTTAACCTGAACATCAGCGGCAGCATTTTGCCCAATACGGCGGCGGCCAAGCAGGCGGAGAATGCCCCTCTGCTGGCGATCTCCTATCCGGGGCGAGTGATTAACCTGTTATTTCCGCTTTCGGCAGGCGGGCAGTTGGCACTGATTCCCGGCATGGTTGCGGCGGCAGTCGTGTTTCTCCGCCGTGCGCTGCGTGAACGCAGGGCATGGCTGCTGGTGGTGCCATTGCTGTGGCCCGCTGCGCTGGTCGGCCTCTATGCCGCACGTCTGCCCGCACCCTACCAGCATGGACGCTATGTCATCCCGGCCCTGCCGCATTTGATCCTGTATGGCGTTGCAGGTACGGTCATGATCTGGCGCTGGGGGGCGCGGACAATGGGCGGCCGGGTGGTAAGCCGGGCGCTGGTAAGCACGGCGCTGGTCTTATTCATCCTGTTCTGGGGAATCGGTCTGCAGCAGTACGGACGGGATGTGCAGATTATCCAGAGCGAAATGGTGGCGACGGCCCGCTGGCTGGATGAGCATATTCCCCCGGATCAACTGCTGGCCGTGCATGACATCGGCGCAGTGGGGTACTTCGCGCCGCGCCCGATTCTCGATCTGGCCGGGCTGGTCAGTCCGGAGGTGATCCCCATCATCCGCGATGTGGACGCGCTCTGGGCGTTAATGCAGCAGCGCGGGGCACGCTATCTGATGGCGCTGCCGGATCAGATACCAGGCCAGGACCCCGCCGATCCCCGTTTATGCCCGGTATTCACCAGCAATGGCCAGTGGTCCCCGGCGGCAGGTGGGGCCAACATGACCGTTTATGCGCTGGTCTGGAACGGGGGTTGTCCGTAGCTGTGTGGTGCCCGGCGTGTTCTGTCGAGCGATAGGGAGCAAAGAAGACGGTCGTTTTCAGGCGACCGTCTCTTGATTGGCGGGGAGGACAGGATTCGAACCTGCGGTGGAGCTATGAACCCCACAACCGCTTAGCAGGCGGCCCCAATCAACCACTCTGGCACCTCCCCGAATTTATGCAGTTGTTGGCGGAGGGAGAGGGATTCGAACCCCCGGAGACATTACTGCCTCAGTGGTTTTCAAGACCACCGCCTTCGTCCACTCGGCCATCCCTCCGGGTCAAATGTCACCCTCATTGCCACGCTGGCAAGTATAGCATGGCCGCTGGAGATGATCAACGGTCTTTTGAAGCCGGCGGCATATCTTCTCCCATCGGTAGATTGTACGGGTTTTATATCTCCGCAGGCAGGAGTGTTAACAACCCCTTTGCGTCAAAATTCTCAAATTAACCTTTGACAACGCTTTATGCGGCTGGTATACTATTCAGCGTTGATGCGGGGTAGAGCAGTGGCAGCTCGTCGGGCTCATAACCCGGAGGTCGCAGGTTCGAATCCTGCCCCCGCTACTTAAAAAATCTTAACAAAGGGCGTCCGCCGGACGTCCTTTTTATGTTCTCCAGTATGCTTTACGCTATAATACGACGTAAGAACAGCGAGCACCATCGGTAAGCGAGGAACGGTTCCATGACAGAACAACGGCAGCGTATCATGATCGTTGACGACCACGAGGTCGTCAGGATCGGCCTCAAAGACCTCCTTTCGCACCGCTCTAACCTTGAGGTGGTTGCCGAAGCACGGACGGCAAAGGAAGCCATTGAAAAGGCAGATGTCCATCAACTGGATGTGATTCTTATGGACATCCGGCTGCCCGGCGCGAGCGGCATCGAAGCATGCCAGATCATCAAGCAGAAGCATCCTGAGGTCAAGATCATCATGCTGACCTCATATGAGGAAGATGATATGCTGTTCGCCGCGCTCCGTGCCGGGGCGGAAACCTATCTGCTCAAGCAGATCGACGGCCAGAGTTTGATCCAGGCCATCGAGGCCGTCGGTCGGGGAGAAGCCCTGCTTGATCCCAGCGTGACCAAGCGCGTTCTGGATGAAGTGCGCCGCGCCAAACGCCAGGAAGAAGCCGAGGCTTTTGCTGAGTTGACATCGCAGGAGATGCAGGTGCTCAATCTGGTTTCCGAGGGCAAGACCAACCGCGAAATTGCCCAGGCGCTCTTTCTGGGGGAAGGCACTGTGCGCAATTACGTGAGCAATATATTGAGCAAGCTCAACGTCTCGAATCGGGCGGAAGCGGCAGCTTATGCCGTGCAGCATCACCTGAAGGACTACATCTGATATTCTGGGGGTAGCTCAAACGCACAGGGCGGGGAGTTGTCCCCGCCCTGTTTTTCATTGCATCTTTTCGCCGCCATCTTCTGATGGCGGGCAGAGGTGGTAGAGGTAGGCCCAGGTATAGATGCCTGCATGGTGGCCATCATCCCAGAAGAACTGCAGGGCGTAGTTGCCAACAATCTCAACACTCTCCACGCCGTAAGAGCGTGCAGGCTTCAACACCAGAATGTGCTCTGGATCGTGTTCCCGTCCCATCTGGTCGTGTCCGCCCCGGCAGTCCGCGCAGGGGCAGGCTTCTCGCAGGTTGCTGAGGGGGTAAGCGCATGTGCGTCCATCTTCCCACGTAATGCGCAGCTCTCCCGCGTCACGATCAAGCTCGATATTGGCCGGGCGTGGCGTTGTCATGCTTCACTGCTCGCTTCGGCGGCCAGGCGCTTTGCCTGTCCGATCCAGTCTTTGTTACGGATACTGTCTCCCACAATACGCAGGCCCTGCTGCTTCAACTGCGCGGCCAGCGTATCCGGCTCCTGCCTGGCAAGCTGAGCGAAGGACGTGATTCCCAGTGCCCGCAGCCCCTCAGCGTACTTTGGGCCGATGCCGTCAATGCGGGTCAGATCATCTGCTGCTGCCGGAGATGGCTCTGCTGACGGCTGTTCGGCGGCTTCTTCCGCCTGGAGCGGCACGGGAATATTGATCTCTGCCGGATGCCGCGATGGGATACGTACGGCGTGTTCGGGTTCTTCTTTCTCTCGCATCCACTCAAGCAGCCACCAGCGAATGATGATGCTCAGTGCTACACCAATCACAAACAACCACAGCGCACTGCGTCGCCTGGATACGTCAGCCATCGCATCTCAATCCTGTTCATCTGTACGGTGGATACTGGACGCATTGTAGTGCGGGTATGCCGGGCTGTCAAAAAAATCCACGTAATACGAAAGTGGAGCGCGACTCTTGTAGTATAAATGGACACGAGATTGATCAGTAAGTTAAAACTACGCATTACTTAGTCTATCATTTGATTTCTGACTCAAGCTCACATATACTGAAAGTGAAGCAGTTCATCCAGAGAGGCGGCTATGACTTTACATGACCTGGTCACTCACAGCTACGAGACATTCCTCCACTACGTCATGGATACACGTGTTGTGCTGCTGCATCCCCATAGCCGTTATCGCTCGGTGCTGGTGGCCCGACTGCTCAATGCTCCCGATTTGCAGACGCTTTACTATGCGATGGGCGCAGATGATGTGAACCTGCCAGCCTTTCTCTCCGGTCTGGCGCACGATCTGGCCGATCAGCATCCGACGTTTGGCCGCAACCTCAATCTGACTCCGGGCACACCCGGCGAAGGCGACCCCCGGCTATGGCTGGATGCATTGGCTGCCGATCTCAATGAATGGACGGATGAGCCTTTCCTGCTCATCCTCGACGAATATGATCGCTCTGACAGCGCGGATGACATCCAGCGCTTCATTGAGCAACTGATTCCGATGCTGCCTTCTCATGGCAGGCTGGTGATCAACAGCCGCACCCTGCCTCGCCTGTCCTGGATCTCGCTCATCGCACGCAGGCAGGCGGTCATCCTGAAAGATGAACAGCTCATCTCAGAGAATTTCTACGGCTACAGTAAAGAGCAGGATGGCCCCCAATTGGAAGTGACAGCCCTTGGCCCCGGCTACGTGTCGCTTGACGGTGAATTAATCACAACCTGGGAAGGGCATTTGCCGCGTCTGCTGTTCTTCTTTGCCCTGGATCGTCCGACCGTGACCCGCTCCGAAATATGCCAGGCTTTCTGGCCGGAACTCAGCCTGGAACAGGCCGTGAACGTCTTCCATGTGACAAAACGCCGGCTGCACAAGGCGCTTGGCAAAGATGTTCTTGTGCATGAGCATGGATATTACCGGATCAACCCGGCGCTTTCGGTGCGCTACGATGTGATTGATTTTGTTGGTGCACTTGTCAAGGGTCGCGCTGCTTCAGAAGAGGAGAAGATCGGCTACTGGCAGCAGGCCATCAACCTTTACCGGGGACCGTTCCTCCAGGGCCATGACGATGACTGGATTCTCGCTCGCCGGCTGGATTTCCGCAGTGGGTATATGGAAGCCATCACCGAGATGGCACAGGCCCGTTATCAACAGGGGCACAAGGAGCATGCCCTGCGTCTCTACCAGCGTGCCCTGAATGAAGATATCACCCGCGAGG
>JALSTC010000078.1 GCA_026983935.1 Ardenticatenia bacterium | reverse complement strand
CAGTGGATGATGCCTATCGGGGCTACTTCGCCCGCCTGTGGGCCGCGCTGAGAGAGCGCGTCGCTTTTGTGGATCACTTCACCACGGTCGGTACGCATGAGGATGCACCGCACTCCACTCACACCCATCCGCGCCGCGTGCCCGGCTCCGGACACTCCCGGTCCTGACCGGTTGCGTTTCATCCTGATCCGGCATATGGTGGAGGTATCCGGCCCGCAGTAAGGCCAGCAATTGAACACAGTTTCAAGTTTCAGAGGGAGCACACCATGACCGATTCTCTGGAAGAACGTGAGGCCAGGCTCAAAGCCATTGCTGAGGAAATCGCCCGCTGTGACAAATGCCCGCTGCACAGAGCACGCACGCACACCGTGCCCGGCTCCGGCCCGGCCAATGCCGAGATCATGTTCATCGGTGAAGCGCCCGGCTTCCATGAAGACCAGCAGGGAGAGCCGTTCGTCGGCGCGAGCGGCAAGTATCTGGATCAACTGCTGGCCGGGATCGGTCTGAGCCGCCGCGACGTGTTCATCACCAATGTGGTGAAATGCCGTCCGCCGGGCAACCGCGACCCGCTGCGCCCGGAGTTGGAAGCCTGTGAGGATTACCTCAACCGCCAGATTGCGATCATCAACCCGAAGATCATCATCACGCTGGGCCGCTTCAGCATGGCCCGCTACTTCCCCAACGGGCGCATCACCCGCATTCACGGCCAGCCCAAACGCAAAGATGGCCGCATCTACTACCCGATGTTCCACCCGGCGGCGGTGCTGCGCAACCCACGGCTGCGCCCGGAAATGGAAGCTGACATGAAACGGGCGCTGGCATTGATCCAGGAAGCCCAGAGCGAAGACATCCCCGACGATGAGCCGCCCGAGCCGGAGCCGCCCGTGCAGATGAGCCTGTTCTAGGCGACATCTGCGGCAGCCGCTGGCGAATCGGGCGAGCCGTGTGATCCACTGTGCCGGGGATGCTGTCCCCGGCGCTGATCTATTTTCAGGAGAAGCCCACGTGGAAACCACCGCGCCATCGCAGGCAGGCCAGGCCGGAGAGACCGTTGACATCAACCGGCCCGATATCCAGCGGCGCAACTTCATCGCCCTGCTGTTCGATTTCATATTCTTTGGCATTGCCATCAATATCCTCAATCCTCGCGCCATGCCCCCGGACTTTGTGGCGCGGCTGGGCGGCGGGCCGGTGCTCGTCGGGCTGGCAGGGCTGGTGTTTCATGTCTGCTGGCCGCTGCCACAGTTATTGTTTGCCCCCTGGGTGAACCGCGCCCGCCGCAAGAAGCATTATGTCACCATCCCCGGCATCCCGGCCCGGCTGACCTTCATCCCCCTGGCCCTGCTGATGATCGCCGTCGGCCCGGCGCATCCCGGCCTGCTGATCGCGCTGTTTCTGGGATCGATCGTGGCGCTGGCGCTGGGCGACGGCCTGTCAGTCGTGGCCTGGATGGACGTGATCGGCAGCAGCATCAGCAATGAACGCCGGGGGCGGTTGTTCGGACTGGGGCAGGCCATCACCAGCATCCTTGTCGCCGTGATTGTGGCCCCGATGGTGCGGCTCATGCTCGGCCCGGATGGGCCGCCGTTCCCGGAGAACTACGCGCTGCTGCTGATCATCGCCTCAGTGCTGTTCACGGCAGGGCTGATCGCCTACCTGTTTGTGAAGGAAGGTCCTTCCCCGCCGCCGCAGGACTCCCCGACGTTCTCCCAATACTGGCGCTTTCTGGGCCACCTGCTGCGTGAGGACGGCGGCTTCCGGCATTATCTGGTCACGCGCTTTGTCTTTGATCTGAGCGGCATCGCCATGCCGTTTTACATCGTCTTCGCCACCGACATCCTCGGCCAGACGAGCGGAGTCGCCCTCAGCGACCAGATTCTACTGATCACGGTGACGGGCATCGTCATGGCCCTGATCTTCGGGCGCATCAACGAACGGAGGGGATCGCGCCCGGTTATCATCGTCGGTGCGCTGGCCGCCCTGGTGATTCCTCTGCTGGTGCTGGGTACGTCTATCATGGGCGTGACAGGGCTGCATCTGGCCTGGATCGCCGTCGGTGTGTTCAATGCCAGCTTCGTACCCGGCTTCCTCAACTGGGTGGTGGAATACGCCCCGGAGGGCTACCGCCCCATCTACAGCAGCCTGTCCAATACGTTCAGCGTGGCCGCGCTGCTGGCCCCGCTGCTGGGCGGCGTGATCGTGGAAGTATTCTCCTACGAGGCGCTTTTTGGCGTGGCGCTGGTGATCGGCGGGCTGGCCTTCCTGCTGGCACTGAGACTGCAGGAGCCTCGCCGCGCGCCGCAGGACTGACGTTGCGTTCTGCCTGCTCTTGCGCTAGTCTTGCAGCAGAATCAAACCGATGCAGAGCGTTTAAGGATGTATAGTGCGCCGCGTCGCTCGCGAACTGGCAACCGAATGCCAGACAGGCAAAACAGTATTCAAGGGAGGGGTCTGATGGCGGCCCGAAGGTTTCATCTGTTACTTGTGGTCATGGTTCTGTCGCTGGCTGCTCTGGCCTGCAATCTGCCCGGCCTGGGCGGTGAGCCTGCCGGGCAAAGCGCCGAGACAGGGCCGGGCATTGACGCGCCGGTCGTCGAGATTCGTGTGCCCACCAACGGCATGTCCTTTGCCGAAGGCACGCTGGTGATCATCCAGGTCGCCGCGACGGATGCCGGGGCGGGCGTCAGCCGGGTAGACCTGCTGGTGGACGACCTGCCGGTTGGCTCGCAAAATGCGCCCAATGCCGCCGGACAGAGCGCCTTCATCGCCAACTTTGAGTGGCAGGCGCTGGGGCAGGGCCTGCATTCCGTCAGCGCCGTGGCCTTCCGGGCAGACGGCACAGCCAGCAGCCCGGCGGTGATCAGCGTGAACGTCGTTGCCGCGCCGCCCACGCAGGTGCAGCCCACGGCCACGCCGCAGCAGCCGACAGCCGCCCCTGAACAGACCGAAGAACCGACGCCTGAGCCAGCGCAGCCGACTGAGCCGCCTCCCACACCGACCAGCAGCAGCCCGCGCGGGGTTACAACCACAGGCATGAACGTGCGCAACGGCCCCAGCACACTCTATCCCATCATCGGCAGCCTGCTGGCAGGGACAGACCTCGAACTGGTCGGACGCAACGCGGACAGCTCATGGTTCGTGGTGCCTTACGGCCTGAGCCAGGGCTGGGTATTCGGCGGCCTGCTGACGGTCACCGGCGAGGTCTCCAGCCTGCCCGTGATCAGCGCGCCACCGCCGCCGCCAACTGCCACGCCGATTCCGCCCACCGCCGCCGCCACACAGCCGCCCGCCGGGCCGTCCATCTCCTTCACATCCACAGTTGGCGAGGGACAGACCTATCCCAGCGGGACATGCTTCACCTTCTGGTGGTCGGTTTCCGGCGTCAGCGCCGTGTACTTCCAGGGTGAAGGCGTGCCCGGCGAGGGATCGCGGGAGGTCTGCCCGACCACCACGACAACCTACACGCTGCACGTCGTCCTCACCGATGGCAGCGCTGAGGATCGGCAGATCACGGCCAACATTCAATAGCTGCCCCGGCAGCATCGCACATCAGACATCCGCAGGAAGCGGCGGGCAGCCCCCGCCGCTTTTTGTTGTCCGGCACCGATCATGGTACATAACTCTCACAAGCAGGAAACGGCAAATGTGTTATGATGCTACCAGGTATTCAATATATCAGATTGATGCGGCAGGAGCATGTATAATGGCGAAAATCCTGGTGCTTGAAGATGATCCCGATCAGAGTATGCTCGTCTGCGATGCCCTTTCAGTGGACGGCCACCAATGCATCACAGCGGCCACAGTGGACCAGGCAGAGCACATCCTTGATGAACAGCCCGTTGATCTGGCGATTCTGGATATGAACCTGCCGGGCCGGAATGGGCTGGAAGCGCTGACTTACATCCGCAAAAAGCCATCAGCTCATATGCCGGTGATTGTGGTCACGGCCAACCCGCAGTTTGGCCGCGATGCCAACGATCTGGGCACAGACCTTTTCCTGATCAAACCCATCAACCTGACCGAACTGCGCACGCTGGTGCGCCGCTGCCTGGACAGCCTGGCATAAAGGGGTTGTGACAAAATCCGGACACCGGCCCGCTTGCCCCTCAATGCCGGACAGGTTTACAATGCGCCTGCAAGCTGCCGCTTTGCCTGGAGGAGAGACCTCATGCGACGGGTGTTGTCGTTTTTGCTGCTGTCGATCATGCTTGTGAGCGCCTGCACTTCCGGCAGCAGCGGTTCCACCGCCCAAAACGGAAGTGACGCGCTGGATACGCTGAGCAGCGCCCTGGACTGGGATCACTCCCCGGATACGGTGCTGGTGCGCCTGGATACTGGAGGCGGCACCGGCAATCCGGTGGATGACCTCAATACCCTGCCATTCTGCACCGTTTTTGGTGATGGCCACATCGTCTGGGTAGACCCCTTTGCCGACCCGGAGCAGGTGCTGGAAGACCGGCTGGATGACCAGACCATCCGCCGCTTTCTGGAGTATGTCATTGGCAGCGGCTTTTATAGCTGGGATGCAGAAAGCGGCTTTGTGCCACCCTCACAGGAAGCGCCCGGCAATCCCGGCCCGATCGTCGAGCGAATCACAGTCACACTTTACGGGGAAACCCGCACGCTGGACGCATTTTCCAACTGGCCGCCGGGGGCCTTCGCGGAAATTCTGGATCGCTGCCAGCACCTCAGCAATTCGCCGGTGCTCTTTGTGCCGCGCGGGGCCTGGCTGAGCGCCGTCCCGGTAGAGATGCGCAGTGACATCCCCAGCCTGCCATGGGACATCTTCGCCGAGAGCTTCCCGCAGGTTGATCTGGCCGCCATCACGCCGGATAACCCGCTGTGGGCCACAGGCGATCTGGCTGAACTGGCCTGGGAAATCGTGCGCTCTGGACGAATGCAGATTACGTACAACGGCACGGCGTACCGCCTGATTATGCAGGTGCCCGGCATTCAGCCGGACGCACCACCGCCTCCATCAGAAACAACGACCGACTCCGGTTCATAGCCCATGATGCGCCCTGTTTTCCGCCGCTATCTGTCCCTGTTCTGGCTCCTGCTGCTGGCGCTGGCAGCCT
>JALSTC010000077.1 GCA_026983935.1 Ardenticatenia bacterium | reverse complement strand
GACGGTCACTTTTCTGTGCCGCGACCACCGTACCAACCACTTTTGCCAGCAGCATCGACTCCGCCGTTATTTCTCTTCAGTTGCCATCTTGGCGTATTTCTCGGTGCCCATGGCGGCCTGCCCTTCTTCGACGCGCCCCAGCGGCATAACGGCATCCACGTTCACGTGTGGCCGCGGGATAACATGGACGGCTACGATCTCGCCGACCTTCTCTGCACCGCGCACGCCTGCTTCGACGGCAGCCTTGACTGCCGCGACGTCGCCGCGCACCACTGCCGTGACAAAGCCGCCGCCGGTCTTTTCGTAGCTGACCAGTTCAACCCGTGCGGCCTTGACCATCGCGTCCGCGGCCTCTACCACCGCCGCAAAGCTGCGACATTCGATCATACCCAGTGCTTCCGCCATGCGTATTCTCCTTATTGCGTGTTGTAGGGCGCTACCATTGGCGCCCACCATGCCTGTGTTTGCTGCTGCATCAGCGCTGTGACTGTGCCCGTCCTGCCATATGGCTCAATCTATCTGTGTGCTAGTAAGATTTGACTGGCCCGCTGACTTTTTCGCCGCGTGCTTCTTTGACGATGCGCACGCCAGCGCTGGCACCGATCCGCGTCGCGCCTGCCTGGATCATCTTTTGCGCATCTTCCAGCGTGCGAACACCGCCCGCAGCTTTGACACCCATCTCCGCGCCAACGACGCGCCGCATGAGGGCGACGTCTTCGGCAGTTGCGCCGCCGGGGCCAAAGCCTGTGCTTGTCTTGACGAAATCCGCGCCGGCCTGTTTACATATCTGGCAGGCTGCCACTTTCTCATCGTCGGTCAGCAGCGCCGTTTCCAGAATGACTTTGACCAGTGCTCCTCGGGCATGGGCCGTGGCAACGACCCGTGAAACATCTTCGAAGACGAGATCCCAGTCTTTGCTCTTGAGCGCGCCGACATTGATTACCATGTCAATCTCGGTAGCGCCGTCATCAATGGCTTCGGCTGTTTCATAGGCCTTGACGTCTGGAGTCGTTGCCCCCAATGGGAAGCCAATCACCGTGCAGACGGCCACATCATCCACATCTTTAAGCAGTTGGGCACAGAGTTTGACGTAGCTCGGATTCACAACCACCGAGGCAAAATGATACTTGCGCGCTTCGTAGCACAACTGCGCGATCTGCTCTGCCGTTGCGTCCGGTTTCAGCAGCGTGTGGTCTATCATGCGTGCAATGGCCAGGTCTTTGGGAATGATGCCCAGGGTGCTTGCAACACGGGATGCCCCTGCATCCACAACTGTCTGCACGCGGGGCGCACAGTCACGCACGCAGCGCCCGTCTTTGTGATCGCAGCACTCGCCTTCTTCATGAGACGCTGGTGATGGCGCTGAAGTATGGAGCGCAATCAGTACCTGTTTTGTGATTTCCTCGACCAGTGACTCGAGTTGGGTCTCGTTGATCTGCATTATTGCTTCCTGCTGAATTTCTGCTCAATAGCCATGATTTTATCCACACGGCGGGCGTGCCGTCCACCACCAAAAGCGGTTGTCAGCCAGGTATCCACGATCTGGCGGGCCAGATTAGGGCCGATCAAACCCGCGCCGAGTGTCAGTACATTGGCGTTGTTGTGTTCGCGGCTGTTTACAGCCGTAGCCTGATCATAACACATTGCGGCGCGAATGCCGGGCACTTTGTTGGCGGCCATGCAGCTCCCAATGCCCGCGCCGTCAATGATGATTCCGCGCCATGCCCGCCCATTGCTGACCAGTTCGGCGACTGCATAGGCGAAATCTGGATAATCAACCGATTCCGTTGAATCGGTGCCACAGTCAATAACCGGATAACCGCTGCTCTGCAGGTGTGTTTTGAGCGCTTCCTTGAGCTTGTAGCCGCCGTGATCGGACCCGATGGCGATGACCTTTTCATCTGGCGCAGGCTCTGGCTCCTGCCCCTGGACTGCAATGGTGATCTGCATCTCCTGCGCGGTTTGCCGGGCCAACGGCGTGATGATCGCGTCCGCGGGGACGGTCAACGTGCTGCCCGGTGTGGCATTTGCCACCTCCGACTGCCCGATGATCGGGCGTCGTGTTTTCTCATGAGCGGACAGCCCCAGCGTGCGCTTCAGCACACGCCGAACCATTGCCCGGATATGGGCCTCGTCAACCGGCATGTTGACTCCTGACCAGCGAATGATGACAGTGGCGTGAATTATATTGCCTTGATAGGCGGATGCGCAAGGCTTTGGTGTGAATTTGCCGGTTTAGTTGCCTGTAGAGCGGGGAAATGCCGCTTAAGGAAGTGTTGACATGAGCAAGGCATCCATGTTAGTCTTGCTGCGCTGACGCGCCGGGCTGTCTTGCTCTGGTCGTCAGCAGGAAATAACGCGCTCGTGCCGTCTGGGAGACAGGAGGCCGCGAGCGCGGTCAATGTGAAGTGATGATAAGGAATTGACCTGACTATGGATGCTCGAAAGTTGATGCACCGATATGGCTTGCTCTTGAACGCGATGATCATCGCGCTTTTCGTGATCCCCTGGCTGGCTGCGCCCGTGCAGGTTCAGGCACAGGGGAATCTTCTGACAAACCCAAACTTTGAACAGCCTCACGGCGATGGCATCACGCTTACGGCGCCTCCTGGCTGGAGTGTCTCGGCGAGTGTGACCGATGGCCTGGTAGGGCGGCAGCTTCAGCGTGGACAGGAAGTTGTCTCCAATGTTGGCGTTTATGAAGGCAATGGTTCGTTTGATGCTTACAAGGGCTGGTCAACGTACAACATTTCCCTGTATCAGACCGTCAGCGGCATTACACCCGGCAGCACCGTTCGCCTTTCGGCTTTTGGTCGCATCTGGAGCTGCAACAGTGATGCCGAACAGCCCGTGGATCCCTGCATTACAGATGATGGCAGTGTAGTCAGTCAGACGGATACCGGGGCCAGCTTCCGGGTTGGTATTGATCCCACGGGGGCCAATGATCCCAATTCTGGCAGTATTGTCTGGTCTAACACGGTTGCTCCGTACACCGCTTTTCAGCAGATGACCGTGGACGCGGCAGCAGCGGCCGGTTCGGTGACGGTCGTGCTGAATGCCAGCATGCAGGTTCCTGTGCGTCACCAGCATGTGTTCTGGGATGCCGCTTCCCTGACCATCGTTGATGGCTCGACGTCCGGCGGTTCGGATGGCGGGCAGTCTGCGCCGCCACCGCCAGCGATTGCGCCGGAAGTTGTGCCGCAGGGGCCGCGCGAAGACGGTTCTATCGTCCATACTGTGCGCAGCGGTGATACAGTTGCGGCCATTGCGGTGGCTTATGACATCACGATCCCTGAGCTGCTCGAACTTAATGGTATGACGATGGAAGATGCCCGTTTCATCTACCCCGGCCAGGAGCTGATTATCCGCCCTGCAACAGGGGAATCTTCCGCCTCATCTGCTGATGAAGGTACTGACAGCGGCGATTCAGCCGGCAGTGGGGATGAAAATGGCGGGGAAGCAGAGTCGCCGCCAGCGCCAGAATCCTCTGGTGAACCCACGGCGCAGCCAATTGAAGCGTACGATCCAGCTCCTGTTGTGGATGCGGCTGTGCCTGTCCTGCAGTTGGATAGTGGCGTAGAAGCGGGGCGGGTCTGCGCCCTGCTATTCGAGGATACGAATCCCAACCGTTTGCGTGAAAGCGGTGAGGGACTGCTTGCGGACGGTCAGATCATTCTCTCTCAGGGCGGTGCAACTGTTGAGAGCTACACAACCGATGGGGAGAGCGAGCCTTACTGTTTTGAGGATGTTGCGCCGGGGAATTACATGGTGAGCCTGACGCCGCCCGATGGCTACGGCGTCACGACCCCCAGCACTTACGCGATCAGCGTCAGCGCCGGGCAGACCGTCGAGGCGATTTTCGGGGCAGCATCAGGCTTTACGCCGCCGCAGCCGCCTCCGGTGCAGGGCGTTGGTCTGTTCAGTGACGAACCCGGCACCGAGACCGATACACGCACCAGCATCACAGATCTGCTGCTGCAGTACAGCGGTGTGATTGTGCTGGGCCTGGCAGGTGTGGTTCTGGTCGGCGGGCTTGGGCTGACGCTTCTTCTGCGTCGTTGAGCAGCAGGAGCAGCAACCAGTTTATGAGAAAAGCGGTGCCGTCACGGGCACCGCTTTTTGCTTTTATTGGCTCAGCGGCAGGAATGGGCCGTTCTGCCCGAGTATGGGATCGAATACTGGCCAGGGTTGGCTGGTAAAGGCGTCGTAGAGGGTCAGAGTCAGTGGTGCATCAGGTTGCGCGTCGGATGATTCGGGCCATTGCAGGCGAAGGCGATCCATGATCATCGCGCTCCAGCCCCACTTCAGCGTCGGGATGGTACCGCCAACCGGCGTGCTGTTCGTCCGAACCTCTCCACTGGCTAACTGAAAGCTGATGTCCTGTGTCAGTGTGGACAGACTCCGCATGGTCAACGCGACGATTGTTTCTTCGCCTGGCCTTTCCGCCGGATAAACGTCATAGCTGGTGATGGCTGCCTCGCCAATCATGATGTATCGTTCCCCGGCGGACGGGCCGGGGATGGAAGCAGCAGGACTCAGAGGCAGTCCCCATGCTGCTCGCGGCAGGAGGAGTTCTCCGTCTTCTCTGGCAATGGTGATACGCAGTCCATCAACGGTCGCAACATCAGGTAGATCGTGCGCAGTGGTCAGAAATCCCCGTTCCCCCAATGGGATGTCCGCCGCTGCCAGAGGCTGTTCTGCAGCGTTGCTGATGTTCAGCGCCAGGATAGTGCCGGGGTTGTCCATTGTGATCTGCCAGTGCAGGTAAAGCCGTGCCCGGCCCGGAACCGAGAGATCGTAATCGTAGCCGAGCAGGATGAGGGAGGCATCAAACGGCGTATAAAGTTCGTGACCTGTCACCGGCGGGATGCGGCTGGCATGGATGGTGATCTGGCCGATAGCTGTGCGGGCTTCACCGTGATCATCAAGCAGGGAAAGGGGGCCGTCCGAGGTCTGATAATACGCTCCTGCCATGAGGCGGTATCTACCGGCTGGCAGCGTCCGCGGCAGCATGAGCGGATAGTGCTGCCTGACCATGCCGGGGGCCTGCAGGTCGGCTGCCATCATCGGCTGATCATTTTGCGCC
>JALSTC010000076.1 GCA_026983935.1 Ardenticatenia bacterium | reverse complement strand
CGTGCCTCAGCCGCCCGCCACCCGCCACACATGGATCAGAGGGCGTCCCTCCTCGCCGTAAGCCAGCGGCTCGATGACATACAGCAGGCCGCGCGCCCGATCGAAGGCGGCAGCGCCAACACGCTGGTTGGTCTGCGCCGACTCGATGCCGAACAGCACCTCATCAATATTCAATGCGGCGTAGGGCTGGGGCTGCCAGGGTTCCATGTCTCCGCTGGCGACGGCGGCCAGATCGTCCGGATCGTAGAACAATATCTGCGCTTCATAGCTGCTGCTCCAGAAGCCGCGGTTGTCATAGGGATAGGGCGGCACCGGCGGATAGGGCGGCTCCTCCGGCCAGACGACGCCGTTGGCAAAGCCGTACCAGCACTCCCCGACGGCCTTTGTGCCCACGAAGATCACTGCCGCGCGGTCGTCCGCCGTCAGCCAGGCCCCGCCCGACCAGGCGTCGCAGTGCTGGTAACCGTTGAGCTTGTGATCGTCTGGCGCGGTGAAATCCCCATAGCGCAGCAGGGGCGTGGCCGGGAGTACGCTGCTTGCCAGCGGCGGGCTGTCAGCATCCGGCGGCTCGAAAGCCACCAGCGACGGGCCGCAGCCCCCCTGCCCGCCTTCCCGGAAGCGTCCGGTCGCCAGAATCCGGCCCGGCGTATGGGCAGCGGCCCACGCCGTCGGGATGGGGAACAGGTAATCATTGGTCACGTAAACGGGCAGATCGTCAACATACCACGGCCCGGCCACCTGCGGATCGGCCAGATCGAGGGTGCTCCAGCCGTGAGAAGGGCCGGTTTCGCCTTCCTGCATGTGCTGCCCCCAACTGAAGACCAGCCTGCCCGTCTGCCCACCCGCCGGGGGCGGCAGGTAAGCCAGCCCGGCGTGGGGCATCTCCAACTCGCCGAACATATTGCCGCGAATGTCCTGAAAATCTTGCAGCGTCGCGGCGACGTTCAGATCATCCGGATTGTGATCCGGCGAGATGACGGGCACGGGGATGCTGATCTCCGAGACGTATTGATTCCAGTTGTGGCCGGTGCCAAAAAGCGAGCCGGGAAAGCCGTCATCCGGGCCACCGGGATCGCCCTCCGGGTAGTAGGCCAGCGCGTGCCCGCTGTAGAACCAGCCGATGTCGTCCGGCGCGTCATCCGGCAGACGGAACGCGCCGACATAAACCAGGTCTTCCGGCACAAGGCGATGTGTATCGGAGCCTGCGGTCGAGGCCCCGGTGGGAACAACCATCAGAATCACAAGGGCCAGCCCGATCATCGCAAAACGAACTGAAGCCCCACGCCGATTGAACATACTCCCCCCCTCATGCCATACAATGGCCGCAGCAGACGACCGGTGCTTTCAGTATAGCATACCCGGCATCCGGGCGGGCCATCGCAGTTGCGGCATACCGCTCACACTGGACAAAGGGCCGGGGCCGCCCTAAAATAGCGCAGCAGCAGACCTTTTTTCGATGATTCAGCTAACCCGGAGCCGTGCAGCGTGACCCAGCCCCCCAAGACCAGAATCGATCATTCAATCCCCGTCTTCCGGCCCTATCACGGCGAGGCGGAAATCGAAGCCGTCGCGGAAGTCATCCGATCGGGCTGGTGGGGGCAGGGCCCCAAAACAGCGGAATTCGAGCGGCGCTTTGCCGAATTCACGGGTGCGCCGCTGGCCGTCTCGGTCAATTCGGCGACGGCGGCGCTGCACCTGGCGCTGAAGGTCGTGGGCGTTGAGGGCGGCGAGGTCATCAGCCCGGCCATGACCTTCGTCTCCACCAACCATGCCATTCTCTATAACAACGCGACGCCGGTCTTTGCCGACATCAAAGCGGACACGCTCAACATTGATCCGGAAGACATCGCCCGCAAGATCACGCCGCGCACGAAAGCGATCATGGTCGTGCACTACGGCGGGCATCCCGCCGACATGGACGCGATCCATGCCATCGCCGCCGCACACAACCTGGTTGTCGTCGAGGATGCCGCGCATGCCGCCGGGGCCAGCTATAAAGGGCGGCCTGTCGGCAGCATCTCCCCACTGACCTGCTTCAGCTTTCACCCCGTCAAGAACCTGGCCACGGGCGACGGCGGCATGATCACGCTGGAAAATGAGGATTGGGCGGCCCGGCTGCGCTGCCTGCGCTGGGTGGGCATCAACAAGGACACCTGGGTGCGCAGCGCGGACAAAGACACCAGCCAGTATAGCTGGCAGTACGATGTCGAGGAGCTGGGCTACAAATACCACACCAACGATATCAACGCCGCCATCGGGCTGGTGCAGCTTGAGCGCCTGCCGC
Source organism: Ardenticatenia bacterium (assembly GCA_026983935.1). GTDB lineage: Bacteria > Chloroflexota > Anaerolineae > Aggregatilineales > Ch27 > JALSTC01. The sequence goes on along the minus strand of JALSTC010000076.1, from coordinate 2,811 downwards.
AGACCAACGCCCGCCGCCGGGAGATCGCCGCCCTGTACGACGAAGGGCTGGGCGACCTGCCCTGGCTGCAGCTACCCGTTGTGTATGATCATGTAGAATCCGCCCGGCATAACTACGTCGTGCGGCTGGATGACCGCGACGGGCTGGCCGACTGGCTGCGCGAGCATCGTATTGCGACGGGCGTGCATTACATCCCCAATCACCTCTATGCCATGTACCGCCGCTATGCCACGCCGCTGCCCGTGACCGAGCGCGAATGGCAGCGCCTGCTGACGCTGCCGCTGTTCCCGGCCCTCACCGACGATGAAGTGGCCTATATCATCGACACGATCCGCCGCTACCATGCCTGATCTGTCCATCATTATCGTCAACTACAACACACGCGAGCCGCTGCGCCGCTGCCTGGAATCGATTCGGGCGCAGCGCGGCGACCTGGACATGGAGATCATCGTCGTGGATAATGCCTCGCAGGACGGCAGCGCAGAGATGGTGCGGGCGCAGTTCCCGGATGTGACGTTGATCGCACCGGGGCGCAACACATGGTTCACCGGCGGCAACAATCTGGGCATTGCGGCGGCGGCGGGCGACTACGCCCTGATCCTCAACCCGGATACCGTCATTCTGCCCGGCACGCTGCAAACCCTGGTCACGTACCTGCGCGAACACCCGGAAGTCGGCGCGGTGGCCTGCCGCCAGCAGTTCCCCGATGGCGAAACCATCCCCAACGGCTCCCGTCTGCCGCGCTATGCAGACCTGCTGCTGGGCTATACGTTTCTGGGGGCGCTGCTGGCTCCCTGGCGAAACCGCCGCCGGGCGCAGATGTGGTATGAAGGATGGGACAGACAAAGCACGCGGGCCGTCGAAGTCATTCCCGATTCCTGCCTGATGGCTCCCCTGCCGCTGCTCCGGGAGATCAACGGCTTTGATGAAGCCTTCAAGCTGTACTTCACCGAGGATGACATCTGCCGCCGGATTCTGAACGCGGGCTATGAAGTGCATTTCGTCGCGGAGGCGCTGATCCTGCATGAAGAACATGCCAGCGTGAGCCAGGTGCAGCGGCTGGCCTCGCAGGCCTATTTTGACGATCTGATCGCCTATGCCCGGAAGTATTCCGGCGGGACAGCGGCAGTGCTGCTGCAGGTGCTGATCGCGCCGACGCGCCGGGCGATGGATATGGCGCAGCGGCTGCGCGGCGAACGTGAAGCATTGTGAAAAGAGCGTGAAAACATGAGCGCTGTCAAACTGCTGACCGGGGGCGTGCGGGTGGCGCTGCGGCGCGGATGGTCGCCGCTGTACATCCTGTGGCTGCGGCTGCGGGTGGCCATCTGGGGGGCGTGGGCGCTGGAACATGCCATTGCGCAGTGCCCGCCCTGGCTGGCGCTGGAAATCCTGCGGGCCTACGGCGCACAGATCGGGCCGGGCATTGATTTTCACGGGCGGCTGCGGCTGCACGGCGCTTATGAGCCGCAGGGCAAGCTCACCGTCGGCGCGTGGTGTCACATCGGGCCGGGGGTGACGCTCGATCTCTCCGGACCGATCACACTGGAAGATCGCTGCACCATCTCCGCTAACGCGCAGATTTTCACCCATCAGGACGTGGGCTATTCACCGCTGCGGGAACGGGCCTATCCAACGACATGGGGCAGCGTCGTGGTGGAGCACGGCGCATACATCGGCGCGGGTGCTACTATCCTGAGCAATGTGCGCGTGGGCCGGTGCGCGGTGGTCGCTGCCGGGGCCGTCGTGCATGAAGATGTCCCACCCTATACCGTCGTGGCGGGCGTCCCGGCGCGCCCCATCAAACAGCTTGACCCTGACGCACTCGGCCTGCCTTGATCACGCCCCCCGTATCTCCGCCACCACGGCCATCAGTTCCCGCGCCCGCACGGAGTAAGTATGATTCGCATAAACGTGCGCCCGCGCGGCCTCAGCGATGCGTGCCCGCTCGTCAGGATGGGCCAGGTAGTAGGCCACCTTCTCCCGCAGGTCATTCCGATCGCGGTACGTGACGATGTTCTCACCGGGTGAGAACCACTTCCGCACGCCCGGCAGATCGTCGGCGATCTGCAGAGTCCCCACCGCCGCGATCTCGAACAGCCGCATATTGCCGCCGTAGCGCATGAAGTCACCGTGCACGTTGAGGGCGAGCGTCGCGCCGCTCAGAACGCGCAGCATCTCTTCGCCCAGCGCCGCCCCCCGGTGGTAAGGCCGCAGTGACTCCGGCACGGGATGCACACTCCAGATGCCCAGATCAAAATCCCGCAGCGCTTCCAGCGCCCGCACACGGCGGCTGTAGAGGTGATCCGGTACAAGCGTCCCCACAAAGGCCACGTCGCAGGCATAGGCACGGCGTTCATCCTCGCTCAGATCGTAGGGATGGTGAAAATCCGGCTCACAGGCCACATTCGGCAGGTTGACCATACGCGCCGCGCCGAGTTCCTGCCACTGCATCCCATGATAGAAATCATTGGCAATGACCAGATCATAGAGGCGGGCGGCGGCCCGTTCGTTGGCATGGCTGAAAACGATAGGCGATGTGCCGCAGGCATAGATCAGCGTGGCTCCCGTCTCGGCTTTGATCCGTGCCAGGGTTTCCGGGTAGATCACCTCGTTATCCCCGGTCAGGAAGAGCACGTCCGGGCGGAGACGGCGGGCGGCCTCCAGCAGGCGGGCATTGCGCCGCCGGTAGTCCGGGTTGAGGCGCGGCACATGCTGCGACAGGCCGCGCACGATGCGGTGTGTGCTCAGGCGGCGCGGCAGCGGCAGGGCCGGCTCGCTGCGATAGAAGGCGTGCACCTCATGCGCCAGCGC
>JALSTC010000075.1 GCA_026983935.1 Ardenticatenia bacterium | reverse complement strand
TTCAGTTCCCACATATTGAGCGTTGTCGCGTCGGAGGGTTCCGCTTCCAGGACATCCGTCTTGGAAACGATGCCCACCAGAACGCCGTCTTCCACGACCGGCAGGCGGCGGATGTTATGCTCCCGCATCAACGCGGCAGCATCAGGCAGGGTTGTGTCCGGTGTGATCGTGATGACGTCTTTGCTCATCCAATCTTTGACCAGCAGGTTTTTCATGGTTACCGTCCTTGATTTGCTCACCGTTCAGATTCTGCAGTCTGGTTTCATTATCGGTCTGGTACAGGCAGGGGACAAGTGAGTATTGTCATGCGATTTGTTCGCGGGCAGGTGTATAATCTGACCATCTACCATACCGAGGGAGACGGCTCATGCAATTTGACGTGACGATTACGCCGGATGATCTGAACAGCGTCCCCGACCTTGCCCGCACTGTTGAGGCCATGGGGTTTGCGGGAATCTGGACGCCGGAAACTGCCCATAATCCATTTTTCCCGCTCACGCTGGCGGCCTATGCCACGCGGCGGGTGACTCTGGGTACAGCAATTGCTGTGGCATTCCCCCGCAGCCCGATGGTGATGGCCTATACTGCCTGGGACCTGGCTGCACAGTCTGATGGGCGTTTCATTCTGGGGTTGGGAACACAGGTGAAAGCGCACATCAAGCGCCGCTTCAGCACGGAATGGGGTCGTCCCGCCGCCCGCCTGCGCGAGTACATCCTTGCCCTGCGTGCGATCTGGCGTTCGTGGCAGCAAAACGAGCCCCTCGATTTTCGAGGAGAATTTTATCAGCACACGCTGATGACGCCGTTTTTCTCGCCAGGCCCAATTGCGCATCCCGACATTCCCGTCTACATCGCAGGCGTCAACAAGCATCTGTGCCGCGTGGCCGGGGAATTGTGTGATGGTTTTCATGTGCATCCGTTTCACACGCCGGAGTACCTGCGTGAGCAGATCATCCCCCACATTGAGGAGGGCGCGGTCAGCGCAGGGCGAACACGAGACGATGTGACCCTGAACTGCGCGATATTCGTGGTCACTGGACGCGATGAAGTGGAAATGCGCAGTTCTGCCGCCGAGGTCAAGATGCAGATTGCATTCTATGCCAGCACGTACAGCTACCGGGCTGTGCTGGAGCAGCATGGCTGGGCGGCTCTGGGTGATCGACTGGGGCTGCTGGCGCGGGAAGGCAAGTGGTTCGAAATGGCAGAATTGATCCCGGATGAAATGCTGCACGCGATCGCCGTCGTTGCGCCTGTGGACGAACTGGCGGCACGGGTGCGCGAGCGTTATGAGGGCCTGCTGGATCGTGTGGGATATTACTATCCCTTTGTTCCCGGTGAGCGGGAAGCTGTATGGCAGAATGCGCTGGAGACCTTTGCGCAGTGATCTTCAATGTTGCGGTACGGATGGTTTCGTATGCAAGGAGATATTTGAGTGATGAATCCTCATGAATATGCGGATGAGCATCGGCAGCAGTTTCTGGATGAACTGATTGAACTGTTGAAGATACCGAGTGTCAGCACCCTGTCAGCGCATGAGGCTGATGTGCGGCGTGCTGCGGAATGGCTGGTGGCACATATGCAGCAGATAGGCCTGCAGGCTCGCTTATATGAGATTGCGGGGCATCCGGTGGTCTACGGGGAATGGCTGAATGCCGGGCCGGACGCGCCGACGGTGCTGGTCTATGGTCACTATGACGTGCAGCCGCCTGATCCCATTGAGAAGTGGCAGTCGCCGCCGTTTGAACCGACGGTGCGCGATGGCAAGATTTACGCCCGCGGTGCAGCGGATGATAAAGGCCAGTTTTTCACACATTTGAAGGCGGTGGAGGCTATTTTGCGGACGGAAGGCCGCCTGCCTGTAAATATCAAGTTCATCATTGAGGGCGAGGAGGAAAGCGGCTCGGCTAATCTGGAGCGGTTTGTTCAGGAACACCAGGATTTGCTGGCTGCTGATGTTGTAGTGATCTCGGATACACACTCACGTTCGCTTGAGCAGCCTACGATTGTTTATGCTCTGCGCGGCATGATCTATATGGAGCTTGAAGTCCATGGGCCGGAGCACGACCTGCACTCCGGAACTTATGGCGGTATTGTGCATAATCCGGCGCAGGCGCTTTGCGAGATCATCGCCCGGCTGCATGATTCCGATGGCAGGGTCACCGTGCCCGGTTTCTACGACAAAGTGCGCCCCCTGAGTGCGGATGAACGGGACGCGCTGGCGGAGGTGCCCTATACCGAAGCTGATCTGATTCGTGAAACCGGCGCGCCTGCTGCCTGGGGGGAAAAGGGCTATACCCTGCGTGAGCGTGCTGGTGCACGTCCAACTCTGGAGGTCAATGGGCTGGTCAGTGGCTGGACGGGTGAGGGGGCCAAGACCGTACTGCCCGCTCGTGCGTTGGCGAAGGTTAGCTGCCGGTTAGTGGCGGATCAAGACCCGCTGGAGGTCTACGAACTGGTGCGGGATTATGTGGCGGCGATCACACCGGCGACGGTGACCAGCGAGGTGCGGCTGCTGCATTACGGCCATGCTGCTATCACGGATCGAGACACACCTGCCATGGCGGCGGCTATCGCCGCATTTGAAGAAGGGTGGGGTGCAAAGCCGATCTTCGCTCGCGAAGGCGGCTCGATTCCGGTTGTGGCATATTTTCAACGGATTCTCGGCACACCTGTGATCTTGATGGGGTTTGGCCTACCCGATGATGGTCTGCACGCGCCGAACGAAAAGCTAACTCTTGAGTGCTTCTGGCGCGGCATTGCGACGGCGATCAGTTTCTATGAGCGCGTGACGAAATAGCTCTGGCCCGCAGCCAGATTGCGGCAGTGCCCGCCAGCAGAACAAGCCAGGCCAGCACGCCCACCGGCAGAATCTGGCCCCAGCCGGTGGGTGTGTAGTGCATGACCAGTGTGTGTGTGCCTGACGGGATGAAGACGGCACGGAACAGGATGTCAGCGCGGTATATCGGAACGGTGGTGCCATCCAGAGCTGCCGTCCAGCCGGGGTACCAGGCATCGGTCAGCAGCAGGTAGGCGTCATGCGATGTGCTGACGCTGATTTCAACCTGTTCTGGCGCGTAAGTGGTGATCGCCACTTCGCCGGTTGGTATGCCTTCCGCGGAGGCAAGGGAATCGCCTGCATTCAGAATAACGGTCTGGCGGGGATCAAACGCCGGGTCGCGCATTGAGGCCAGGGTGGCGTCCGTGTCTGGGATCACCTGTGCCCGGTAAACCAGCGCGGCACGCAGGGAGTCGCGCTGGCTCTCATAAACCTTCACATCGCTGGCATGGATAAGCTGCCACTGTCCGTCTGCAGTCACGGTCAGAATCTGAAAAGCTCCCGTACGTTCATCAATCAATGCCGCGCCGTAAAGAGTCAGGCCGGCATTTTGCCCGGTGATGCGGATCCGATCAGGAGCGCCGGGTGTTTCCCAAGATACACGGCTTAATGCATAGGGGCGGCTGTTCGCTGGTGGGCTGCCGTGGATTTCCCCACTGATCACCGCGCCGCCAATAGATACTTCGACGACTGCAAGCGGCTCATCCGTCCCTGAGGCTGGCTCATAGACCATTCCCAGTGCGGTCGCTTCAAAAGGTGGGATGCTGTCAACCGTGATCGTGTCGCCTGCCGCCAGCGGGGTGACCCAGCTCAAATCGTAGTACACGCCATCATACCAGTCGTCGCCTGTTCGGTCAGTGATGACGTAGCGCGTGCCCATCAGATCGAGCCAGCGCGGCTGTGGAATGCCGGGCAGATTCTCGCGCAGCCGCCCGTCAGGCGGTGGGGAATCGAGCAGAAGTTCGGTAAAGCGTGTGTAGCTGTGCAGAGGCAGGATGCCGCCGTCAAAGCCATCTACTCCCGGCAGCTCCCAGATCATGCCCAGGTTCGGGGCGATGATGTCTTTCAGCTTGGTTGCAATCAGCAGGTCATAGATCGCTGTTTCGGGGACCTGTGGCTCGTAAATCGCCCGGATGACAGGCTGGTCGTTTGGCCCGAAGAGGATATTGGAGATGCTCAGGTAGCGATCTGGAGGCGTGGTGCCGTCGCGCCGCACTCGTAATTGGGTGATGGTTGGACGTTCCGTGTCGAATGCAGCGGGAGCGGTCAGTCGATTGTAGGGCATATGCGCTGAAGCGGCGAGCAGCTCTATTCCGGCCAGCAGGGCAAGTGCAATGCTGGCTTTGCGCCCCGGGAGCCGCCATAAGACCAGCACAATGGCAGCCAGCGTGATCAGCCAGCCCAGCACAGCTAGCAACGAGGGCTGTGCCACGCCGGGCGTCCACTGGTCAGCGGCATAGGGAGAGAGAAAAGCCCATCCGACCAGGAGCAGCCCACTGCCGCCGATTGCAGACGATCCGCGGCGGTGACCTCTTGTGGTGCGCAGGAGATATTGTACGCCATGCGCCGCCAGGATACTGCTGCCAAGTGCCCACAGCACCAGCCAGCGGGCAGGGACGCGAAACAGATTGAAGCCAGGCAGAGTCCCCAGCATCCAGTAAAGCGGCGTCCAGCCGCCGAGTGCCAGTAGTAGACCGCCGATCGCCAGCATGATCCAGAACTGCCCGCGCCGTTCCCTGCGCACTGCCCACGCGCCAATGAGCGCCAGCGCCAGTCCACTCAGCCCTATCGTGCCGATATATTCGCTGTCCGGCGCGAAGTCATAGCCCGGCAGCAGCGATCGCCCGATCAGTGCCGGATGCAGTGAGAAGGCGATAACATCATTGACGACCAACCCGCCAGCGCGGTTCGACAGCCCGCTCAGTTCCAGCGTGGGGACTAGCTGAGGCAGTGTCAGCAGCAGCGCGCCGATCCCGGCCAGCAGGAAAACGAACAGCAGGCGCAGCCGTCGTATTCCACTTGTGCCCTGTTCGGAGCACCATCCCCACCACAGCGCCATGAGGGCCAGTGTCACGATGCTGATGAAAACCGTCTGCGTGTGTCCGGAGAGTAGCTGCAGTGCCAGCGCAGCCGCCAGCAGCGGGCCCCACTGCCGGGGTCTCTTCTCGCTCCGAGCCAGAAGCAGCAGCAGCCAGGGGAGCCAGGACAGCCCCTGAAGCTGGTTGATCTGTTCGATGTGGGCGGTCAGATGGCCGCCGAGGGCGAACA
>JALSTC010000074.1 GCA_026983935.1 Ardenticatenia bacterium | reverse complement strand
TCCTGCGCTTTACGTTCATCCCGTTCCTGTTTAATTCGCTTCAACATTTTTTCTCTTCCTTTACACTATCCCAGTTTTGATTACCTGTTGCTATCAGTTTACGATTTTTCATACTATAGTGGAAGACAATACAATCTATACTTGATATAGAAGTTTTCTATGATACATAGGAGCTGTGATGGAGCTGAGCCAACTGGAAGCCTTCGAGCGCGCCGCCCGTGAGGGCAGCTTCACCCGTGCCGCGCATGAACTCGGCCTGACCCAGCCGTCGGTCAGCGCGCGCATTGCCGCCCTGGAAGCCGAACTCGGCGGGCCGCTGTTCATACGCGGGGGGCGCAAGCTGCGCCTCACGCCGCTGGGCCGCCGCTTTCTCCCCTATACCGAGCGGGCGCTGGCCGTGCTGGCGGACGGCCTGCAGGAAGTGCGCAATTATCACACCGGCAAAGTCGGGCAGGTGACCGTTGCCGCGCTCAATACCATGGGTATGTACCTGCTGCCAGACCCGCTGGAGCGATTCCGCAGCGAATACCCGGTGCTGGACGTGACGATCAAACTGACCGGGCTTGCCGACGTGCTGGAACGGCTTTATGACGGCACGGCCACCCTGGGGCTGACCGGCGCGCCGCTCTTTGACCGGGGCGTCAGCATTCAGGCGCACTTTCAGGAGCCGATTCGCGGCGTGGTGGCGGCGGATCATCCACTGGCCATCCAGCAGGCCGAACAGGGCAGCCTGCACATGGCCGACATTTATCGGCATTCCATTCTGCGGGTCAACCTGGGGCCGCGGGCGACGGCGTTTATCCAGGGCGTGGTGGAGAGTGCACGGCGGGGCAGCGGCAGCGCGGTGGTGACCGTGCCCGCCAGCATGGCCGTGCGTATGGTGATTCTGGGTCAGGGGGTGGCCTTCCTGCCGCAGAGCTACGTCCAGCGCCACATCGAATCCGGGCGGGTGGTGCCGCTGAACATCGCAGAGATGCCGCAGCTCTTCAGCGAACCGCTGCTGGTGACGCTGCGCGGGCGCGAGCTGGATCGTCCCAACGCGGAATTCATCCGCATGTTCAAAGCCCACTGGCGGCATATGCTGCTCGCGGGATGACATGCCCCAAAAGCAAAACGGCCCGCTGCCACCGCAGCCGGGCCGTCAGGAAAACCAGAAGCGCCGGTCAGGGCTACTGCTCGCCCCGAATTTCTTTGCCGGAAAGCGGGCCGCCAAACAGTGCCGAGAAAATGCACACGTCGAAGATGCCAGCCAGCAGCGGCACCAGCCCGATCACGGCCAGGATGATCCCCAGCGTGCTGCCCAGCACCAGACCAACCGCGATCAGCACGATACCGGCAATGACACGAGTCAGACGCCCCGCAGGGCTTGCCATAAATGAGAAGAACATGGTTTACCTTCCCTTTCACATATTCCGTATGTGTTTTGTCCGTTGTAACCTTTAGACGGCCAGGCCCCCAAAAGGTTACAGGGAATTTCCGGGGCGATCGCTTTTTGGCCGTGACGGTACGAACGCCCCCCTGCAAAAGGGAACACAGATGACGGCAGGAGGATACGCCCTCTCATTCACAGTCCTGCCCGGCCAGCGCCTCCTCAAGCTGCCGGAACAACCGCGACCGCCGCTGCATGGGGATGCGCTGTTTGCCCTGCGTGCGGTACAGCAGGATGGCCTGCTGCGTCGAATCGAGCACTACGCGGCAGTTGTGGCAGGTGCGCAGATGCTCCTCCGCCTCGGCGGCGAGGTCCTCATCCAGATTGTTATCAATGTAGTCCGAAAGATAGGTGATCAGTGTTTCACAGTCCATGGAATTTTCCCACCCTTCACATCCCCAGTCGTTCACTGAAGTAACCCGCCAGCGCTTCCCGCAGGGCCAGCCGGGCGCGATGCAGCCGCACCTTGACCGCGCCGGGGCTGATGCCCAGCGCGTCCGCCGTCTCCTGCGTGGAAAGCTCCTCCACATCCCGCAGCAGGAACACCGCCCGCAGCGCGGGATTCAGCGTTTCCACTGCCCGGCTGACCTCGGCCATCGCCTCCGCGCTGCCCAGCAGTTCCTCCGGCGTGGTCTGCCAGTCCACCAGATTCGCCGGGATCGGCACGTCGTCCTCGTCAAAGCCATCCAGATCAAGCTGCGGCTTGAGGCTGCGCAGGCGGCTCAGCGCGTTGTTATAGGCCACGCGGTAGAGCCACGTACCCAACCGCGAACGCCCCTCGAAGGTGTCAATGCGCTCGATCAGCGTCATGAAGGTATCCTGCACGACGCCGTCCGCCGCCTGTTCATCCGAAAGCACGCTGAGCGCCAGCCGGTAGATGCGGTCGGAGTAGCGATCAAATATCTCAGCCAGCGCGTTTTTGTCGCGCCGCCGCAGTGCCGCGATCAGTGCCTGTTCATCGGTCATCGCTCACTTCACCCAGTGCCGCCACCCCGGCCTGGATCGCGCTCGCATCGGGCAGCCCCACCTGTCGCAGGACGGGCTGTCCTTTGCCGTCAAAGAGAAATGTCGTCGGCACGGCGATCACGCCGTAGCGGCGCATGGCCTCGCGCCCGACTCCGGTCAGGATATCCAGCCGCAGTACGGCGGCCCGCCCCTGCAAATCCGCTTCCAGCCCATCCACGATGGGCTTTGCCACCGAGCAGATCGTTCAGAGGTTGGTATAGAACTCCACGACCGTCGGCTGTCCATCCTGGAGCATGCGATCCAGATCGGCGATGGTATCGATTGCTTCGCTGGGATGAATATACCAGACGATATGCACGGTCACGAACGCCAGCAGGAAAACCAGCAGGCCGATCATCAGCCAGTGCTCCCGCGCAAAAGTCACCACAGAAGCCACAAGGCCCCCTTTCATGCCCGATCAATACAGATGTATTGTTTGGACACGCCAGGGGGCAAAAAGTTACAGACTGGCCGCTTTGCCGGGCGCTATTCCTCGCCGAGCAGCGTCCCATAAACGGCGATATCCACCGCGCCGGTGTTGCCGCCGGTTGTGTTCATCAGGTTGAAGCGCAGCGTCTCGGCTTCAATCTCCACATCGAAGGTGTACGCCTGATCGGTGTCGGGCAGTTCGAAGGGACCGAACGTCTCACCGCTGTCGGTTGTCACGGTGAAGGCCCGCGTGATGGCCGTGCCGTTGCTCATGGCCCGCGACCAGAACTCGACGCGCGCGATCCGCGCCCGCCCGGCAAGCTGCACCTCGATCCAGGCATCGTCACCATCCCCGGCGCTCGACCATTCGGTGTTCGGGTTGTCGTCGAAGGCACTGCCCGCACCCCAGCGATCCGAAAGCCCGGCACCACCGAAGGCGCTGCTGTAGCCGATGATCTCCGCGCCGCGCTGCGGCGAGGCCAGGTTGTCGGTTTCGAAGGCCGCGAAGTCCGGCGTGGTGAAGGTCATCGTCTCCGAAATGTAGATCACGCCGTCGTCGTCCACGCCCTGCACGCGGAAGTAGTACGTCGTGTTGGCTTCCAGCCCGCTCAGCAGCGGGCTGTGCACGGAATGCGTGCCGCCGGCCATATCCTGATCCAGCGTCAGCGAGCCAAAGGCAGGCGTCGTGCCGTAAACCACCGTACAGGCCACCGGCACCGCCGTCTCAATGGGCAGGGTGGCCGTTCCATCGGCGGCGAAGTTGGTCACCAGCAGTTCGGTGTCAATGATATCATCCACCGGGCGGAAGGTGATGCCGTCCAGCAGCGGCGGCACGTTCTCATCGCCGCCGCCCTGCGCCAGTGCCACCCCGCCCCACACTGCCAGCGCCAGCACGGCGAGGCCCAGTACCCCTATCCCGATAAACCCGCGTCCCTTGAACATCCACTGCACTCCTTAAAAATCGCTTCCAATAAACAGGGCCACACGATCCACGCCACACGGCCCCATAAATAGAATCCGGCAGCGCCGTCGATCTTACCGATTCGACGGGCCGCATACGCTCACAAACTGAACAACCCAGGCGCGGCAACCCGTCTGCTCAGGCGCGTCCTCCCTGCTTCAGCATGGCGACGTACTCCGCCGCGAAACCGCCCGCTTCCGTGGCCACCAGCACACCGGAAAGCTTGCGGACGATCAACTGCCCGGAGTGAGCCAGCAGCCGCTCCACCTGCTGACGCATCACCTCGATGAACTGCTCCCAGGTGATTCCCTCCGGCAAGTAGTCCTCGCGCAGGTCGCGCATGCTGTCCAGATAGGCGATCACCGGCTCGGCCTCCGGGAATACCAGCGCGGAAGGCAGGTCGTAGCGGGCGACGGCAAAGAACTGCCGCGCCAGAATGACTGAGCCATTTTCCAGCGAGAAGCGATATGCCGTCGAAGTGGAAACCAGCGGTGTATCCTCGACATATTCGAAATCCGTCAGCACCAGCAGCGCCCGGCGCAGCAAGGTGCTCAGCTCCGGCATGTTGTAGATGCTGTTGGTGGCGGCGACCAGCACACCCTCCGGTTTGAGCACGCGCTTGATCTCGGCTGCGGCCCGGTCAAGGTCCGGCACGTGGTAGAGCATATGATTGGCCAGCACCACATCAAAGGTATCATCGGCGAAGGGAATCGCCTGCCCATCCATAACCGCCAGTCTGCTGCCTTCCGCAGCCTCATGCTCCCGCTGGCGGCGGACCATGCCCAAAGACAGGTCCCCGGCGAAGTGCCGCCCGTGAGGGATGCGGGCCTTCACCGGCGCAAAGTACAACCCCGGCCCTGCGCCAAGGTCCAGCACCCATTCGTCGCCCCGCCACTGGATGCAGTTCAGCACCCAGGCGGTGAAATCTATGTCAGGGACGGTGTACAGTTCATGCGTGCGCTGGCGCACACTGAGCTTATCATCTGAGGCATAAGCCCGGCGGATCAGCCGCTCGCGATCAGTTCCGGGGGAATTCATGGGCATTGATCTACTCGATTTCTGCGCTGATGCACAGCCACATCACCGTGCCGCTGACGGCACAGCACCTGCCAGCACACTGCCGCCTATTGTACTACAGCGGGCCGATCATCACACCCTTAACACCGCCGTGGGGGCTTTTCGATTTGGTGGCAAAAAGAAGTGAGCAGGCCGTATACCATCACTGAGCAGAGTCAAGTCCGGTGCAAACCGGGCTGTGAGTCCAGATGAATCTGGACTTTGTCTGCTCAGCCCCGGAATCCATTCCGGGGC
>JALSTC010000073.1 GCA_026983935.1 Ardenticatenia bacterium | reverse complement strand
GAATGGTGGACTTCCCCGCCCCATTTCTGCCCTGAATCAGATTCACGCCGCGGCGGAAAAAAATGGGCGGGCTGTTCTTGCCATAGCTCTTGATGTTGCTGAGCTGTACTTTAGTGATCCACATGCGCCGACCCTTCCAACTCTGACATGTGCCGGTCAAGAGCTGCAAAGATTTCATCCGGCGGAACGGCATCCAGCGCCATGCGTTTAATGCTCTGCATCAATTCGCTCCAGGCGGCAGGATGCAAACTATAACGCGAGTCACTCAACACCACCTGCTCAAGGACTCGCCGTTCCAACGCAGCCCGATCAAGGCCTTCATCCAAGATGATCTCGGAGCCAAGCGGTCGAGTCCGGTTGTCCACGCGAACCAGCAGGGCCTCGATCTCCTGGCGGATCAGGCTGCGTACCGCATCAATGTCCAGGCTGGCGCGATCAAAAGTCAGATTACCACGCAGCACCAGCCGAACCACAGGAGCCGCCTGTTCCGGGTGAGCCTGAACCAACTTCCTCACCTCTGATTTTGCCTTGCCGCGGAGTTCATTGCGCAGCCCCGCCACTAATTCAGCAGGCGTGGCAAACCGATCGGTATCGAAATAGAGCGTATAAAAAGGGCGCCGGGGCGTTCTGATCAGATCGGCTTGATGTGTGCCTTTCGATTCGTCAACCGACACCAGATAAACACCCCGGTTCTCATACTGCGCTTCATCAAAGCTGCATGTCTCCAAAGAGCCGGGGTTGTAAATCCAGCCGGCTTCTTCATAGGGTTTGTGCAGATGCCCCAGTGCCAGATACTGGACATGGTTTTTGAGGGGCGACAGATCAGCGAATGTCAGTGCGCCGGGAATGTGCGGCATCTGCCCTTCAACACCTGCATGCGTTACCAGCACCGTGAAGCCGACATTCTGCCGATCGAGATGTGCAAGCGCATCGGCTACCTGAGCCAGCACCGGGGCCGCCGAAGCGCCAAGCCAGGGCACACCGACAAACCGGACAGCGCCGATATCCAGATAGCTTTCACCCTCAACCAACTGAATCCCATTTTCCTCATATACAGGGGAAAGCAAATGCAGCCGCTCTTTTTCCGCCAGGTAATCCAGCCACGAAAACTGTGCACGAAAACGCACGTTGTCGTGATTCCCATGCACGGCAATCACCGGAATCCCGGCATCATGGAGCCGCTCCAACCCTTCCTCCGCCTGAATCAGAGTCGCCGGTTCCACGGCGGCCTTATGGAACAGGTCGCCTGCAATCACACAGGCCTGCACCCCATGTGTGACTGCCAGATCAACGGCCTCGAAAAACGCCCGACCAAAGTCATTAAACCGGGCAGCAGCGTTATACTGCTGATTACCAAGGTGAACATCGGCCATATGAAGGAACAACACAGGTTGGCACTCCTGTCGTCAAGCCCAACGTAAATGCCCGCATATGCCGTTTATTGTAGCGACGAGTAACAACCTTTTGCAAAGCCCAAATTGAGTATAGCACAGGTGTGCGGCTGCGGTCAGCAAAAGACCGGGGAAAACCAGGGTAATCGCGTTCTAAGTCTGATCCATTTTACACATGCGAGGGTATCCCATGCAGCAAGGCAAGAAACGTTTTTAGCCAGTCATATTTCGCCTGTCCATAGCGCTCGATCTCGACCCAATTGTCCGCCCCACAGATGACCGCGCAGATCGCGATCGTGATGATGTCCAGCAGTTGGTGGCACTTACCCTGGCCGCGGCGCGGATCCGTCAGGCCCTTGAAATGTTCGGTCAGTGTCGTTGGCATTTGAGTATCCTCCTGTCTTTTTGAGGACACTCCATTTAGAACGCGATTGCCCTGGGTCTGGCATCCGGGATCGATTGTTCTAGGCCCGGCATAGTCATCTGTGGTAAAATCGCGCTGCTGTCGAATTGCAAAACGTTCCCCCGTCAGTTGGCGTCCGGCACGAATCATTCCAGGACACGATAAACAGCCGGAGTACAGCAAATGCTCACAGCCCAGGTCACCCTTGAAATGCTCCAGCGCTTATCTGTCTTCCACGATATTCCCCAGGAAAACCTGACGCATCTGGCAAGCGCAATGGTGCGGCGTACATACGCTGCTGGAGAAATAATCTTTATAGAGGGAGAGCCTTCTATCGGCGTATGGTTCATTGCAGAGGGGCGAGTCAGAATCATCAAACATTCATTGAGCGGCCGTGTTCAGACACTCTGCCTGGCGAATGCAGGGAGGTGTTTTGGGAGCTGTCCCCTCTTCAACAACGACACCAATCCGGCCAGTGCACAGGCACTTGATAACGTCACCCTGCTGGTTTTGCCGCATCACGAACTCAATAATCTAATCCACACAGATTCCCATCTGGCAGCAGCACTGCTCAAAATCTACAGCCAGCGCTTTGCCCACCTGGCGCGGCTCAGCGAAGGCCTCGGCACCTGGACAGTGGCCAATCGCATCAATGATTGTCTGATCACGTATGCGGACTGGGAAGCAGTGCCGCCTGTTGTGCTGCTGACTCATGAACGTCTGGCGGCGCTGGCCGGCACTGTACGAGAAGTTGTTACACGGCATTTATCTCAACTAGAGAAGAAGGGCTCGATTCGGCAGGAACCCGGGCGGATCATCTTGCTGGATACCGATGCCTTGCACGGTCACTGTCCCCCTGAATAACCGAAGCCGGGCTTGCGCCCCCTCCATGTCGGATATTGGCAGCATGTGACTTAAGTTACATCCCGCGCTACTGGTTGCTGATAGAGTGCAATTGCAGATCCAAGAGCCCACAAGAGGACGCGGTGACTATTACAATCCAGATGCTGGCAACGATACCGGCCTTTCACAGGCTGCAGCCAGTTACCCTGGAAGCGCTGCAAAAGTATGTCTGTGTATTATCCTATGAGGCAGGGGAAACCATCTATCGCCAGGGTGATGCGCCAACCGGGCTGTATGCCCTGCAAAAAGGCCGCGTGAAGCTCTACCGACGTTCAGGAGAAAAAACCCAGATCATCGCTATTGTCCCGGCTCAGGAATGTTTTGGCGCCGAATCGCTGCCCAACGAAACGCCCAGTCCCTGTACAGCCGAGGCACTCACGCCTGTCACCACAATCTATATCTCCCCGGAAGCTCTGCGCCAACTTCTACTGGAGCATCCCGATCTCCTCGTCACCCTACTGGAGATTGTATCCGGTCGGCTACGGCAGCTTGCGATACTGGTGCATGATCTGGCATTTCGGGATGTCGGTGCACGTCTCGCTCGCGTACTGCTTGCAAACGCTGAAACCGATGGAGAAATTACCTCAGAAGGCTTCCGCATCCGCCGCAACCTTACCCAGCAGGAAATAGCCTCTCTGGTAGGGACTGCCCGCGAAGTTGTCTATCGTACCTACAAAAAGTTTGAACGCCAGGGCGTGCTGCGCCTCACTCGCACGCATATCTACATCCTCGATCCACAAAAACTGGCGGAGATTGCCAGCCAGGAAACACGTTAACCTCCCCCGACTTCCGGGCAATGTGACCTTAGTCACATCGTCAGCGGCCTGCCTGATCCATCATAGAGTGGAAGCGTTCGTGCATTTTTGCACCAAGACGCTGACGCAGGAGCCTGAATTCCTGCATTTTCGTTAAATCATCAGGGGAGAAGGCCATGAAACAATTAGTCATGACCAATTTCAGGATCGTTATCGTGCTGACTGTTGTCGTCAGCGTGGCTCTGTTCACCGTCACTGTACAGCCCTGGTCCGGTGCACGCGCACAAGGGCCTGACTGGCAGAGCATTGCTGCCGAACGCGGGCTGACCGATGAAGACCTGCGTGCCGCTGTCATGACCTACACTCCCAGTGGGGTGATGGATGAATACGTCATGTTCGCCTCCGGTGGGCACAGCGGACAGGTCTTTGCCATTGGGCTGCCTTCCATGCGGCTGCTGCGGACAATCGCTGTCTTCACACCGGAGCCCTGGCAGGGTTATGGCTTTGGGGCTGGCAATGAAGTGCTCGCCGGCGGCAATGTTGATGGCCGCCCTGTCCCCTGGGGAGATTCTCACCACCCGGCGTTGAGCGAAACAGGTGGCGAGTATGATGGTGAGTGGTTGTTTATTAACGACAAAGCCAACGGACGTATCGCGGTTATTGACCTCCGCGATTTCGAAACCAAGCAGATCATCAACAATCCGCTCTATTTGAACGACCACGGTGGCACTTTCGTAACACCTAATACTGAATACGTCATCGAAGGTGGGCAGTATGCGATGCCGCTTGGCGGCGAGTACGCACCGCTCAGTGAGTATGAGGATGCCTATCGCGGCATGATCACCTTCTGGCGCTTCGACCGCGAAGCAGGACGCATTGATCCCGAACAATCTTTTGCTATGGAGCTGCCCCCGTACTGGCAGGACCTGTGCGACGCGGGCAAGCTGGTTTCCGAAGGTTGGGTCTTCTGCAACTCGTTCAACACCGAACTGGCCATCGGCGGGATCGAAGAAGGCAATCCACCCTTTGAGGCAGGAGCCAGTCGTGACACGACCGACTACCTGCATCTCATCAACCTGAATGCTGCCGTCGAAGTATACGAATCTGGCCAGACCGTTGAGATCGAAGGCATGCAGGTGATTCCGCTGGATGTGGCTGTAGAAAACAATCTGCTTTTCTTCACACCCGAACCCCGTAGCCCACATGGTGCGGACGTAGCACCGGGTGGTGACTTCATCGTCGTCTCTGGCAAGCTTGATCCGCATGTGACCATCTACAGCTTCCAGCGCATGATGGATGCCATCGCAGCCGGGCCGACCGAAACAGATGCTTACGGCGTGCCCATTCTGGCACTGGAAGATGTGGTCGAAGCACAGGTTGAGGTGGGGCTGGGGCCGCTGCATACCCAGTTCGACGATCAGGGTTATGCTTATACCAGCCTGTTCCTGGATACGGCGGTCGCCCGCTGGAGCCTGGGCGCAGAAGGTTACCGCCCGCAGGACGGCTGGACACTGCAGGGCACGATCCCGGTGCATTACAATATCGGTCACCTGGCCGTTGCCGAAGGCGATACGATATCACCGGATGGCCGTTATCTGGTGGCGCTCAATAAGTGGTCGGTCGATCGCTTCCTCAACCTCGGGCCGCTGCTGCCTCAGAATCTTCAGTTGATAGATATTTCCC
>JALSTC010000072.1 GCA_026983935.1 Ardenticatenia bacterium | reverse complement strand
GACATCCGAAAGCGGCTGCCTGGTGGTAGACGATCAGTACCAGACCAGTATCCCCGGTGTGTTTGCCGTTGGTGATCTGCTCTGTAATCATGTTAAACAGGCAGTGGTTGCCGCTGCGGATGGAGTTATCGCGGCAATGGCGATTGATCGGTATCTCAGCGGGAGGGCGACGTTACGCCCGGATTGGTCGTGACGCTGTTTGGTCGCAGCAAGTAAGCGGTTGCCTTCCGCGAGGTATCAGCCGCGCCGGAGATTACTCTTTCGGCGCGGCTTTTTTGTTGTTGGGGGGTGATCAGAAGCGGCCAACCCGCGGTTGATAACGCTCCTCTTTCCAGGGATCGCCCTCGTTGTGGTATCCTGCCCGCTCCCAGAAGCCCGGCCTGTCTTCCGCGCTGAACTCCAGGCCACGCAGCCATTTGGCGCTCTTCCAGAAGTAGCGTTTGGGAACTACCAGACGCAGGGGGTAGCCATGCTCCGGCTGCAGTGGTTCGCCGTTGTACTTCCAGGCCAGGATGACGTCGTCATCCATCATGGCTTCCAGCGGCAGATTGGCGGTGAAGCCGTATTCGGCGTGTGCGATCACGTATTTCGCTGTTGGCTTGAGGGTAAACAACTGGATGAAGTCACGGAAGCGCGGTCCCTCCCATATGGTATCGAACTTGCTCCAGCCAGTGACACAGTGGATGTCGGTTGTGAGCTGTACCGTTGGAATCTGCTTGAATTCTTCCCACGTCCAGCGTTTCTCTTCCTCGACTTCTCCGAAGACGCGCAGTTCCCAGGTGGTTTCATCAAACTGGGGAACCGGTCCGTAATGCAGCACCGGGAATTTGCGGGTCAGGGATTGTCCCGGTGGCAGGCGGCCCTCCGACTTGATCTTCTCCTCTTCATCTTTGCGACTAAAAAAGTTCTTCAGCATACGGTTTCCTCTGTGAATATCAGCCCACTTCTGCGCGGCGAGCAATAACGATAAAAAGAGTATACACTCCATGTGAAATCAAAACGCGAGACTCAACAGTAGAACGAGTGCAAACGGACTAAATGGGCAACGAACTGTCTTGAAATAACTTTGAGATTGACGCAAAACTCATGAATGGCCACATAATCACTCAGGAAATGCTTGCTCATGCCGCGAAAGGGAGGCAGGAAATTGCGCAAGCCGGTCCACATGCCTTCGACGGTGTTTGTATGCACTTCGCAGATACCATCGCCATCCTTATCACGCGCCCATTCATGAGTGCTATGAGTGACTGTCGAACGTGTGCGGCGTATGCCGTTGTAGCTGTCATACTCGTCGGTGTACACGTGAGGCCCTGGTTGGGTGAACTGATGCACGTGCGCCCGCAAAGTCTGCCCCGTCGTATCCTTGGCCACCTGCAAGCGCGCCTGACCACTCTGACGTCCGATAGTGCCCAGGATAGGCAGACGGTCATTGGCGAACGTGCCCCGTCCACGGCGTTTGTTAGCACGGCGACGCGGTGGGTCGGCGGGGTCAAAGTGTTCTCTCCCTTTTTCCCCCGTATTCTGGAACATCTCGTCACTTTCGGTTTCCTTGTCGACCAGCGGCGTTTCTGGTTGCAAGCTTTCAGCCTGCGCCTGAAGACGATGCCGCCACTTCAACACGGTCTTCTCCGTCAAGCCGATCTCACGGGCTAACTGGTTGCTGGGTTTGCCTTGCGACACCCCCCGCAACAGCAAAACAACGTGTACGGGCGTCAGTTGGCTTTCAGCAAACACTGTGTTGCTGTATAGGTTGTAGATACCCTCGCACCGCTGGCAGCGATATACACACAACCTGCTTCCCTGGTTTACGCGGAAAAAGTGGCTCTCTTCACGGCTTGCCTGGCAATGGGGACATCTCTGTCCTTCAGGGTGAAAGTGCTTTTCCAGCCAGGCCTCACATTCATCTGGATCAGGTAGCTCTATGATTGGAAAGTCCATAGCTCGTATTTTATCACGTTTACACTACTTGTACCGTTGAGCCAGGTTCTAAGGTCTCAGGGTTTCCCTGTTCCCGGCCAAGAGGATGATCTCATATCTATCGGTTGCCATTGCAGGGTAGCAGCATATGTGCTTGTGACCTACGTGCCGGAAGGCAGAATTTCTAGTTCAGCCAGAGGCATATGCTTCAACTTCGGCAATTCGCCGGCTCCAAATAAAAACAAACGGCCAGCGGGCAGGCGCTCCGTGCGAACAGCGTAACCGAATTCTTTGCGAAGAAACAGATAGCGAGAGGAAAAAATCAGAGCGTGCCAGGGAGCATGATAGTGTAAGGACAAAGGATTCAGGTGTTTGGTAACCAGCAGGTGTTCTGGATGCAGGCGATCTACTGCCAGGAAAGTAAATTTCCCCACCAGCTCTGACAACTGCCTTTGCATAGCTGCCAGATAATCGCCGGGAGGTAAATGCGGATTAATCTGACTCATCAACCGGAAGATCACCTCGCTGTCTACCTGGGCTTCACGCACCAGTTCATAACTGGTCGTTAGACCTTCATCATTATAGATGTGCCCATTGTGGACTCCGATAATGTGATCCACCAGCAATGGATGGTTGTTCACGTTGTTATAGGGCGATCCCTTTGTAGGCGCACGTGTATGCCCCAGCAACATGGTTGTTTTCTCATCCATACCGGATAGCACACGTGCGTAATCCGCCGTCTTGATCAGGCTGGAAGCCGGAAGGGGAGCCTTGAAATAGTCAATGCTCCCATCCGTGCGTACCAGCGCGACTCCGGACGCTTCATACCCCCGTTCTTCATTGAAAAGTAAGTTGCGGGTAAACGCTGTGGCAATGTCTTGCCAGTCATCACGGGATCGCTTTTCAGGGGTGAATAGAATACCTGCCAGTCCACACATAATATAAATCCGATGCTGCCAGTCCAGTTACAATCCAGTTTGATTCCGGATAATCACCATTGTCATGACATGAAAACCAGAGTGCCCAGACGCTTATCCCAACGTAAACCGCGTAACTGCTGTAATACCTCGAGACGGCGTTCCAGATCGTCAACTGTCAGCCAGAGCTCCCGCGCAGCCATGAACTGCCACTCTTCGACAGAGGAAAAACCGTTCCATTCCCCGAGTTCGATCCGTTGCATAAGTTTCCGGTCGGTATTGTCAAAACCATTCTCGCCAGCATCCGCACGCCCAGCCAACAAGGACTCGATCTCATCCCAATTATGGCCTGCACATCGCATCAAAGATATGGGTGTGTTGGCGAGATAACGCAGGACGTCAAGTGCCGCTTCGGCCTTCAGATAGTCAAATACTGGCATAAGCAAGTCTAGCAATTCATAACATCCGACTTTGAGTTCTTCGATCACCTCGTCCGTGATATGCTGTGTGTCGCTGGTTGCCAGTGATCCCTCGTTATTGCTGAGCATATTCAGTAGCGCAATTTTGCGTTTCCATGGGGTAATTTTACCCACGTGGATGACGCCATACTGACTCAAATCCACCGCTTTCAGAAGCATTGCCAGGAACAAAAATGTCTTGGCGGTGATAGCCGTTGGGGATAATTCGGCATCGGGGAAACGGTATTCGATGTGAAACGGCCATACAGCACCCGATTGCGTAAACCCTACATGCTCCAGGTTAAAGAAATTCTGGTGTTCCGGCACCTGGCGGCTTGCTTTCAGCTTCTGCTGAATCTCGGCCATATGCATCAATCCCGGTGAGTGACGTACCATTTCCAGGTGGCTGTTATAGTTGCGTCGTCTGCATAATGCTTCGCGTGCGCTCCCCGCACTGGTCATATACTTCAATTCGGGGGCGTATCTTCGGGTTAGATTCCACAGGTTTGCCAGAATGATTTCGGGCATTGGTTCGGCGAGATCGGGTGTGAGCAGGTGAAAGTGCAAACCACAGGTTGAGCGGGCACGTGCCCCATAGATTTTAAGCACAGAGATAATTTCATCATACTGCTGCTTTAATGTGCTGACATACGGGTGACGGCCAATAATACGAATCTCAACCCCACAGTGCTCCTTTTGCACATCCAGAACACCGTGAATTCCCAGACGGGCAAGATTTCCGGAAGGCAACAACAATTGCCTGATCTCTTCTTCAAAATCAATACGCTTCATCCCCTTTGGAGGGGCGACTTCCAGTTCGGTGCCGATCTTCGTGGTACGGTAAAGCAAATCTTTCCAGTAAATAGCTTTGGCTGGACTCAGAACATCTTTACGTCGGAATATGAGGGGTGTCTTCACCGATAAACCTCATGAATTCCTGCGGAGGAACCATCGGGTTGCTCCTCCGCAGGCCTATGATCGTCTCAGTCAATCATCTGGAAGTCGATAGCGCAGGTGCGGTTGCTTTCTGTGAGGGTGATTCCGCCAAACTTGGCCCGCTGGCCCAGACGCTGGTGCAGGCTGGATGTAGACATCATCATTGGCACGCAAACGTAAGGCTCGATGTTATCAGACTTCAAGCTGCTGCATAGCTGCCAGAAGCTGCAATCCTGACAGTGGATACCAAGGTGATGCGATTCGTCGTCGAATGTGATATTGATCTCTGTCATCAGGCCGTATTCGTCTACCAGAAGACGCGCGATCTCATCAAGGATGTCCTGAGGGGATTCCCCCTGAATCTCCAGAGCCAACTCGTCTTCCATCTGAGCCAGGACCTTGGCCCCGATTTCTTTCATTATCGCCAGGGCGGCGTCCTCAAATAAATCGTAGAGGCCCTTTGCGAAGCCGGCAAGGATATCATTATACAACCGCAGCTCTCTTGCCTTCTTCTGCTCGTCAGTCGCCATTGTAGATTCTCCTGTTCCTGTAGGTTGTCCGCTCTGATAAGAGGGACAATCCGTTTGCAAGCAAAGATAAAGTTACGTGTCAGTGTCCGATCTCAACAACCTCTGCTGGATGTCATCCACAGTTTCCTGGATCAGGCGGTCAATTAATGCCACATCCGCTCCTGTCGCTTCGCTGAATGCGATTTGTGACATTACATCGTATCCCTCGGCAGTGAGGCCAACGACAGCATCCATGATGCGATTAAATGCCTGTGCAGCGGCCAGCCCTCGCTCCAATCCAAATGCCTCAACAGATTTGTTGAGAAACATCTCCTGAACCCGGTTTGACATTCCAATCATGTACTCATTGTTGATGTGGCGGCGGATGTGAGCGAACCCTATGCGCGCCTGT
>JALSTC010000071.1 GCA_026983935.1 Ardenticatenia bacterium | reverse complement strand
GGGTATTCATCATCCGGAAGTTCGGCGGCAGGCTGATGATGCACCGGGCTGAAGTGGCCGAGGCCGCGAGAGAACCTGCCAACGTGCAGGATTGGTGTGCCGGGATGCTCAGGGGTCGGGCAGGGCCACTGCAGCCCTTCGCCTTCCAGTCGATCAAAGCTGACGCCGCCGTAGATCGGCGTGACCTCAGCGATTTCGTCCATGATGGCCGAGGGGGCTGCGTAGTCCCATCCGCTGGCACCCATCCGCTGCGCGATCTCACTGACGATCTGCCAGTCTGGACGTGCATCGCCGGGCGGGTCGAGCGCCTTGCGAACCAGTCGGATGCGCCGTTCGGTGTTGGTAAACGTGCCTTCTTTTTCGGCAAAGGCCGTCGCGGGCAGTACCACATCTGCCATTTCACCGGTTTCGTTCAGGAAGATGTCCTGTACAACAAGGAAATCCAGCGCTTCCAGACATTCCCGTACGTGATTGGAATCCGGATCGCTCATGACCGGATTTTCGCCCATCAGGTACATGGCCCGCACTTTGCCATCATAGGCCGCCTGCGTCATTTCGGTGACGGTCAGCCCGACTTTTGCGGGCGGCTGTTCCACGCCGTGATAGCTGGCGAATTTCTCGCGGATCGCTTCATCTGTCACTTTCTGGTAGCCGGGGTAGACATTTGGCAGTCCGCCCATGTCACACGCGCCCTGTACGTTGTTCTGTCCGCGCAGCGGGTTCACGCCGCCGCCGGGAATGCCCATATTGCCGGTTAGCATTGCCAGGTTGGCAATCGCCAGCACGTTCTGATGCCCGACGGTGTGCTGCGTGATGCCCATGGCATAGAAAATTGAAGCTGGCTTGCTGCTGCCATAGATGAGCGCTGCTCGATAGAGATCGGCGGTTGGGACACCGGTAATTTCACTGACACGTTCCGGGGTATATTCCTCAACAACGGCCCGCCATGCCTCGAAGTTCTCCGTGCGCTCCTGGATAAAGGCGCTGTCATGGAGGTTTTCTTTGAGGATGATGTGTGCCAGCCCGTTGAGCAGTGCCAGGTCTGTGCCTGCTTCATGCTGGATGAACAACGTGGCGAAGTCCGCCAGTTCAATACGACGCGGATCGGCCACGATTAACTGTGCGCCATACTGCCGGACGGCTTTCTTGATCTGCAGGCTGAGCACTGGATGCTGTTCGGTGGTGTTGGTGCCGATGGCCAGGATCGCTTTTGCATCGGTGATGTCGGCGATTGAATTCGTCATTGCGCCGCTGCCGAAGGCCTGCACGAGGCCTGTCACGGTGCTGCTGTGTCAGAGGCGAGCGCAGTGGTCAATGTTATGGGTGCCGATCACCTGACGCGCCAGCTTTTGCATCAGGTAGTTTTCTTCATTGGTACACTTGGCGCTGCAGAGCAGGGCGATCGAATCCGGGCCGCTTTCTGCTTTGATCGTCGAGAGGCGCTCCGCAACCAGACTCAGCGCCTCATCCCAACTGGCAGGCTCAAGCTGCCCGTTGCGGCGGATGAGCGGTGTGGTCAGGCGGTCAGGATGCCAGAGATAGTCGTGTCCGAAGCGTCCTTTGACGCACAGTTTGCCATAATTCGGCGGTGCATTGAACGGGGCATCGGTGCGAAAGACCACATTGTCCTTGATATGCAGTTGTAGCTGGCAGCCCACACCACAGTAGGCGCACGTCGTCTGTACTGTGCGCTCAGCAGTCAGTGGGGACGGTTGTGTCGGTGCGATTGCTGTCATATGCGTTTCTCCAGGATAGAGCCGGAGAACAAAAAGCGGAGGCTCCGGCGGTCGTTGTGACAAAGCGTGTTTGTCTGGCTGTTCAGTCTTCAGGTACACTCATTGTACAATTCCCGGGCCAGTCTCCATAATGCCAGAATACACATGACCGATCTGATTATTGCCACTACTATGCGTGAAACGATTGCTGATATCGCTCAGGCGATTTGCATTGTATGGCAGAGCGAGGCAGATACGCCAGCGGTCTATGCCGAGCACTGCCGTGTGCATAACGCTGATCTGAGGCATTCGGTGATCGCGCATGCTCCGGATGGGCAGTTGGTCGGCATTGGCGTGCTGTGCAGGCGCGGTGATCGGGGGTTTGTGCTGGATTTTGGCATTGCGCCGAAGTTCAGAGGGCGTGGCTGGGGGCATCGTCTCTTCGCGGCGCTGATGAAGGAGGCGCAGGCGGCACATTTGCATGAGGTCAGCCTGCTGGTGGATGCCGACAATAAGCCTGCCATCCGGATTTACCAGCGTGCGGGCTTTGAACATGTGCGCGAGCTGGTAACGCTGCTTGGTAAACCGGCAGCCTACGCGCCCGGCAGCGCACGGGAGCTGCGCGATGGCATGGCCCAGGCGATTATTGCCTGGTTCGGGGCGGGGAAGTCGACGCATCCCCAGTGGGAACGTGATCTCCCTTCTCTGCTTTCCATGGCAGATGTACGCGCTTTTGAGAACGCGCGTGGGTTCTTGCTGGCCCGTCCTTCACCTTATCACCGCCGAGTAGATATCGTCCATCTGGGACTGCAGCCTGATGCTGTAACAGAGGATGTAAATGCACTGTTGTATGTGGCCAGCGTTGCCTTCGGCGCTGATTTACCGCTGGCCCTGCCAGAGGAGCCGAGGGACAGCCGCCCGCATCGGCTGCTTCATGATCTGGGCTTCAGAGCTGTTGATCACACCTTCGAAATGCGAAAGAAGATGTAGCCTGTCGCAGATTAGAACGGTCTGGGGCTGGTATCCCGGATGACCAGATCGTCAAAATCTGCTGTGGTTCCTTCCTCAACCCCAATGGCAACTGTTCCGCCCAACCATTGTGTGTCAATGTCCACCGCGATCAGCCGCCCGTTGCAAAAGAACGCGATCCGGTCATCGAGTGCAATGACGACCAGCTCGAACCACTCCGGCCACATGCCTGAGTCATCGCGAGGGGCTTCGCCCTCGAACAGCATTCGCTCCTCATTGGGGCCGGAGAACTGCACGGCGATGGTGTAATCGCCGTTGTCGTGGCGAGTCAACGCAAATCGGTATTGGTCAAGATTGGCTCCTGTGATCGTTGGCATGGCCCGTGCGCCCAGCCATGCGGTGCCGGGGCGGTTGTCCGGGAAGCGGACCAATACGCGCGCATAGAAATCGCTGGAATCGTTGAAGCTCACGTGATCGCCCCCCTGACCGAAAATGGTGCGATCCGGCGAAAGGGC
Source organism: Ardenticatenia bacterium (assembly GCA_026983935.1). Taxonomy (GTDB): domain Bacteria; phylum Chloroflexota; class Anaerolineae; order Aggregatilineales; family Ch27; genus JALSTC01. The sequence goes on along the minus strand of JALSTC010000071.1, from coordinate 1,960 downwards.
CTCGCGGAGCAAACGCCACGTGGGGCGTCCCAGGTAAGTCAGGCGGTAGTAGGTGCTGTTTTCAGGAGATGCCGGGTCATTGATGTACTGGCCGGGGCCAGGCTGGCCGCCTTCCCACCACCAGTCTGTCCGGAAGGGATCATCGAAGAATTCGTACCAGTCATTGAGCAGTTCACGGATCGGGCGGCTTTGCAGTTCTGCCAGTATATCAAAGGCAAAGCGGGCATCTTCGCTTATCGAACGGGCGATTTCGGTGAAGAGTACATCGTCAAGGCGATAAATGTCCAGCCCCTCAGATAGAAACGTGATCGTGCCGGTGTGCGGCGCTTCGGGGTAGCTCTCTTCATGGAAAAGCTGCCCATCCCGGTAGACAAAAAGCCGATCGCCCGCTGTGCGTATCACCAGATCGAACCATGTGCCGCGCCCGTAAAAGTTACGGACGCTGTTTTCCCGTAAAATGCTGCGATCCGGCCCCAGCGCGCGCACGGTGAGGTTGCCGCCGTCCATGTCCAGTTCCAGTGCCCCTGCATCACTTTCGTGCAGCCGGATGGTCAGCCCGCCCTGGATGCTCATGATTTTCGCGGCCATCTGCATATCGCCCAGCGGCGGAATATCCGGGCGGACCTCTGAGTCGTCGCGCATATACACGAACTGATTTGGCCCGTCGGTGGCCATCGTGACATTGAACGAGTTGCTGCGTGTCCACGTTGACGGGAAGTCTGCGCCCTCAAAGTGCTCGCTGGCCAGAAGCGGCTGCTCGATCTTCAGGTCGTCGAGGTTGATTCCCTGCCGGTCGGTGAGGGTCTGGAACAGTATGCTGCCCGGTGGCAGTTCACCTGCGAAGCTGTCATCCACGGCGAGGAGCAGTTGGTTATCCACGTAGACGTTTATCCTGGCCCCTTCAACCCAGATCATGATTTCATACCATTGCTGACTCTGAATCGGTGCACGCCTGTTCAGGATGATACGCTCTTGATCGCGCTGGAGATGCTGGCCTGCACTGCCGCGCCGGACACTGGCAAAGCCGGAGAGGATTTCCAGTGCATAGTATCCCTGATCGGAAAATGAAAACAGCGTTCGGGCCACGCTGTTTGTAGTCAACAGATTCAGGCGGTAGGAGATGACCAGGTCGCCGTCATTGTGTGTCCACTCCGGCACTTCGTTGCCCAGCACTTCGATCGGATTCGCCAGTCCAGAGCGTCCCTGAAGCTGGCGGTTGCCACCCTCGGTCACGATTCGCCAGTTTTCAGGATTGTAATCCCAACCTGCGAGGGGGTCGTCCCCTTCCATATCGTTCAGATAAGGCATGGTTCCGGGGGGAAGGGGGGTGGGGGATGGAATAGTCGTCTGCGTTGGCGGCGGTGTGGCGGTTGGCGTGCTGGTCAGAGTTGCGGTGGCCGTCGGACTGGGCGTTTGTGTGGCCGTTGCTGTGCTTGTTGGGCTTGGCGTTGGCGTGAGTGTCAGGGTGGCGGTGTCGGTTGGTGTCATCGTCGGGGTGGCTGTGCTGGACGGCGTTGCCGTGGCCGTAGGGGTGAAAGTCCTGGTAGGCGTTGCCGTCGGTGTGCTCGTTGCCGTGGGCGTGAGAGTTTCCGTTGGCGTTGCCGTCGGCGTGTCAGTTGGTGTAAATGTTGCCGTTGCTGTATGGGTGGGTGTGTGAGTCGGGGTTGGCGTTGATGTGCTGGTCGCAGTATGGGTTAGCGTGTATGTCGGCGTCAGAGTCGGGGTTTCAGTAGGTGTTCTGGTTGCCGTATCGGTTGCTGTTGGTGTGCGGCTTGGCGTGGAAGTGTTGGAAGGCGTGGGCGTCAGAGAAGGCGTTACCAGCAGGGCGATGGCCTGCCGGGTTTGTGTCGCTTCTGTGTCCTGTGTGGCGGCCTGCGCTACTGAGGTGGCAGCTTGCGAAGTTTCAAGGGCCTGCCCGGTTGCGGTGGCGGCTGTATTGGCCTGGTTGGTGTTGTTGATG
>JALSTC010000070.1 GCA_026983935.1 Ardenticatenia bacterium | reverse complement strand
GCCGGTCTGATCGAGGTCTACGTGCAGGAGCCGGGGCAGGGGGAAGTGCCGGGCATGGAGATTCGCGTCACCTGGGACGGCGGCGAGGATCATTTCTTCACCGGGTTGAAGCCGGAGCGCGGGCTGGGCTATGCCGATTTTCAGATGGAAGCCAACCGGACGTACACCGTGGATATTCCGGGCCGCAGTCCGCGTTCCAACCCGCTGACCGCCAGCCAGTGCTTCACCGAGAACGGCCAGAACTCGACGACCTCCTACCGCGTGATCTTCCGCCGTTCGTGAGGCGTGAGTGCCGTTGTGCATGCTGCGTGCAGGGTTTTGCGTCTGAGGAGATGGCAGGGGCAGCGGCGTGAAAGGGGCGTTTTTATGGACCTTTCCTTTGTCACGATCCTGAGCATCGGAGCCATGCTCATCGGCAGCATCTTTGCCCTTGTCTACCCCCAGCAGGACAGGCGGCACGGGAAAGCGGTCGGGGTCTTTGCACTGGGGGCAGCCGTACTGGTGACTACCTGGTTTTTGGAATATCCAGACCGCCTGCCGGAAGTGCATGAGCAGCTTGCGCTGGCGCTGATCGGCATCATCTTTGTGTTTATCGAGGTGATCAAGCGGCGTGGAAGGTAGAGGGGGATAACAATGGCAGCGATAGCGGATCGGTATCGAGTATGGAGCGGGCTGCTGGCACTGCTGCTGATCGCGGTGGCGCTGCTGACGGCCTGCGGCGGCCCGGAATTTATCCCCGCCGGGACGCCCAATGTCAACTGGCGGCCAGACCTGCGCGGCTTCGACGGCCTGCCGATGGTCTACGTACCCGCCGGGTGCTTCATGCTTGGCAGCCGCACCGAACCGGAGGAATCGCCCATCCGCCGCGTGTGCCTGACCGAGTTCTGGATCGGGCAGACTGAGGTCACCAACGCCCAGTATGCCGACTGCGTGCAGGCAGGCGCGTGCCTGGCCCCGCTGGACAGCGCCCGATTCAATGACCCCGCCTATGCCGATTATCCTGTTGTGGCCGTCACCTGGATGCAGGCCGATATGTATGCCCGCTGGCTGTCACAGACCTATGAGCGTGATTACCGGCTGCCGACCGAGGCGCAGTGGGAGTATGCGGCACGGGGCACAGAAGGCGCGGTCTATCCCTGGGGCGACGCGCTGCCGGACTGTGAGCGGGCCAATCTGGAAGGCTGCGCCGGAGAGCCGCTGCCCGTCGGGCCGGGCCAGCGTGAGCGCGGTGCATCGTGGGTCGGGGCGCTGGACATGGCGGGCAACGTCTGGGAGTGGGTGGACGGCTGGTATGGTGAATTCTATATCTTGCTGGAAGACGGCGCGGTCGACCCGCCCGGCCCCGGAGAGGGCACGCTGCGCGTGCTGCGCGGCGGCGCATGGGATACAGGCCCTGACCGGGCACGGGCCAGCTACCGCTCGCGGCACGATCCCGGTTTCTGGAACGACCGGCGCGGATTCCGCGTGATCCTCGTCGCCGGGCGGTGACACGTGGAAATTGAGTCTCGATGCCGCTCCGAGCGGCGCGTATTGGCTTGTTTTTTGGGTGTCAAATGGTTTACACTGGATACACAAAGCGGTCGTCAATGCGCAAAATGCTATTGTCATCGCGGTATCACTGTGCTATACTACGGCGCGATGGGCGCGTAGCTCAGTTGGTTAGAGCGCACGGTTCACATCCGTGAGGTCAGGGGTTCGAGTCCCTTCGCGCCCACAGCAGAGAAGACAGTGTGTTGCCGCGTAAAGGTCGTTTACCGAAAAATCGGCGCGAAAGTCCCCGGCTTTAGCTGTGGGGATGAAGCGCCGCTTCCCCGCTTGCATTGCGGACACATGTTCGGTATGCTCCGGGTTGATACGGTCGGCTCGGTGGCCCAGCGCTTGCTGCCCGGCGGTCGCTGGACGCGAGCGACGTGGCCGCACAAACAGCGCCCGGAAGGATAACAGCCTCAAGGCGCGCCGATGCGGCTCTTTAACAACTTTGGGTTGGCGGTTGCAGCGGGAAGGCCGCTGCGTAAAACCTGGGCCGTACATTAAGAGAGAAACCCCTCTCAGGCTCGGACGGAGCCTTGTCACGTAACAGCGCAAGGCCCTGCGTTGCGTAAGCCGTTGGGCTGTGCGTGCGGCAGAAGCCCCCGCCTTCAGGTGTGGGGAGCGTCACGCGGTTTTTTTGGCATCATCTTAGAGGAACGCAGCCCTGTGCCGACTCAGAACGCGCTTTCCCGCCTTAACTGGTCACTGTTCGCGCTGCGCTGGCTGCTGGTTGTCGCTGTCGCTGTGCTGGCCCTGGCGTTTCCTCTGCTGGTCACGGGCGATGCCGTCCCCCTCGTCCAGCAGCGGCTGCTGCTGGCTGCTGGTGTGGGCATCCTGGTCGCGCTGGGCGGGTCCAGCTTTCTCCTCTGGTCGGATAAAAGCCTGATGCCGGGCCTCATCGGCCTGGTGGTGGATACGATCTACGCCCTGATCCTGTTCCGGGCAGCGGATGGTATGCCCGTGCTGCTGATCGCGGCGGGGACGCTGCCGGTGGTGATCGGTGCGCTGCGCGTCGGCGGGATATACGGCATCGCTTCCGCTGTGGTGCAGGCCGTGCTGGCCCCCCTGATCTATCAGTTCATGATCATGCCGGGAGGGTCGCTGTTCGGCGTCACCATGTCGGATGTGCTGCTGGCTGACGGCGCGCTGCTGCTGGTCGCGGCATTCGTCGGGCTGCCGACTCATGCCGCTTCGCTGGGCTGGGTCGGGCAGCGGGTGCTGCAGCAGCAGCGCAAGGTAGAGGCCGCCCGGCTGCGGGCCGCCCGCGAACATGCCCGCGCCATCTACGAGATGGCCTCCACGCTCAGCGCCACGCTCAATTATCAGGCCGTGCTGGATGCCGCCCTGGATGTGGGCGTGCTGGGGCTGCGGGAAATGGGCCCCAATGCCCGCCTGCTCAGCATGGTGCTGCTTTTTGATGAGAATACGGGCAACCTCAAGATCGCCAACGCTCGCCGCATTCCGCGCAGTGACCTGCCCAAACAGGTGCCCGGTCGGCGCGGTGTGCTGGGACTGGCCCTGCAGCAGGCGGAGCCGGTCTTTTCCAGCGACGCCCGACACGACCCGGAGCTTAAGTACTTCGTCGCTTTTCAAGATGCCCGGAGCATCCTCTGCGTGCCGCTGCGGGCCGGTTTTGATAACTACGGTGTCCTGGTCTTCGGCAGCACGGCCCCCAACGCTTTCAGCGATGAGCACATCGAACTGCTGACGGCTATCGCCAGCCAGGCGACGATCGCCCTGCAGAATGCCACGCTCTACCAGAATCTGCTGGAAGAAAAAGAGCGCATCATCGAAGTCGAGGAAGATGCCCGCAAACAGCTCAGCCGTGACCTGCACGACGGCCCCACGCAGTCTGTGGCGGCCATTGCCATGCGCGTGAACTACATCTCCCGCCTGCTGGAGCGCGATCCTTCCCAGGTGCCGCAGGAGCTGCAAAAAGTGGAAGAGCTGGCCCGCCAGACGACCAAAGAGATCCGGCATATGCTCTTCACGCTGCGCCCCCTGATCCTGGAAACGCAGGGCCTCGTCCCGGCGCTGCAGGAGCTGGCGAAGAAGCTGCGCGAGACGCACGGTCAGAATGTCATCGTGCACGTGCAGGAAGGCGTGGAGCGTTTTATTGACAGCAACGACCAGAGCGTGCTCTTCAATATTGTGGAAGAAGCGGTCAACAACGCCCGCAAGTATGCCGAAGCCGAGCACATCTGGGTGCGGCTTTCCCGCAAGAACACTTACCTGCTGCTGGAAGTGCAGGATGACGGCGTCGGCTTCGATATCGGCGAGGTGGACGCCAACTACGATCAGCGGGGCAGCCTGGGCATGATCAACCTGCGCGAGCGGGCGGAACTGCTCAATGGTACACTGCGGATTGAAAGCGCCGAGGGCAAAGGCACCAAGATCACGCTCATCGCCCCCATCCGTGAGGAAATTCTCCGGGAAGAGGGGCAGGAGACGCAGCCCATCAACACACCGGAAAAGACCGGCTCCCTGCGCATGGCCAGCAAACCCGTGAACAAGCGCCCGCGTTAGGCGCTGTATCTCCTCATATTAGGAAAATTCACATATTTTTCAGTTCTTCCACCGTGCTCCCATGCTAAACTACCTTAACAACACTTGTGAGTGAGGGGGGCTGGGATATGGGTGTGCATTTTTCCTGGTATAACGACGAAAAGACGGTCATCCTGATCAAATTTGATCCAGAATGGAGCTGGTCCGATCTGGAAGTGATGGATCGCGAAGGGGATGCCATGATTGAGTCAGTGCCGCACCCGAAGGTCTGCTATCTGATAGATGCCAGTGAAACGAATGTTGTGCCTCACAATCTGTCTCCGCGACGGGTGAAAGAAGTCCTGGATATGGGACATCCGAAATCCGATCTGGCGGTGGTCGTTGGCATGCAGACGTTTGTGCGTCTGATGTTGAACATCTGGCTTAAGTTCGTGCCGGAGGCTGCCGAGAGGTTCGTGCTTGTCGGGTCATTGGAAGAAGCAGAGGCCGTCCTGCAGCAGCGTCTGCATGAGTTGTACGGCGAGACGGCGACCTCGTAGAGCCTGACCGTGCACCGCAGTCGGCGCGGCTGCTGCTCATCAATCCAGCCACGCCGTGATCTTCGCCGTCATGACTGCCGCGCCGTCGGTTGCCAGGGGCCGCCAGCGCGGCGCTTCCGCCATGAACGGCTCGATGGCCTCAATCCACGCCCCCTGCTCAAAGGCCGCTTTCTCGAAAAAGCGGGCATGGGCATAAGTCTCCAGGGCAGGGCGCAGCAGTTCATCCTCACGGAAATTCTCCCGGAAGGTATAAATCAGCGGCACCTGGTAGGCGATGCACTCGGAGACGGTCACGCCCCCGGCCTTGGCGATCACCAGGTCTGATGCCGCCGTGAGATCGTGGAAATGCGCGTAGCCGGGCGGCACGGCGCGGAAGTTGGGCGCATCACCGGCCAGCGCGGTCATGTCCGGCGGCAGCACGAATACCCACCCTCGCAGTGCCCGCAGCGCCTTCAACGGTGATGTGCCCCAGGCCATCCCACCCATCGAAAGCACGGCCAGCTTTGCGCCGTCCGGCACGTCGAACGCGGCCCGCATCGCCGCGCGGGTGTGTGTCACCCGGCGCACGATGAGCGGGATCGGCTCCACC
>JALSTC010000069.1 GCA_026983935.1 Ardenticatenia bacterium | reverse complement strand
TGGCAGTCGGTGTGATCGTCGCCGCATCCGTCGGGGCGGGCATCACAGTGGATGGCCGTGTCGCCGTGCGTGTGGGAGGAGAGGTGGACGATGCCGCAGCAGCCAGCGCCTCTGAAGTGCCCGTACGGTCCGGCCCGGGGGTCGCGGTATCCGTGGGCCGCGCGGCGACAATCACTCCCGGCGATTCTGTCGGGGTCGCTGTGTCCGCCGCGCCGCCACCGAAGCTGCCGCCAGCCAGCAGCAGCCCGCCGATCCCCAGCACCGCGATGACCGCCACCGCCGCCAGCACCCACAGCCCGCGTCTGCCGCGTCTGGGCGGCGATGCAGCCTTCTCCGGCGGTGGGCCAGGCGGCGGCGTCAGCTCCGTCGGGCCGTCCAGCGTCCCGCCCTGAAGCGCCCTGGCCCTATCCAACGCCATGGCATCCGGCGTGGAAAGATCGGGCTGCGTCGTTCCGGCATAGTCGCCACTAAGCGCGACCTTGAAGGCTTCACTCAGTGCAGCACCAGACGGATAGCGATCTTCCGGCAGCTTGGCCAGCGCCTTGAGGATCACGGCTTCTGCCGCTTCCGGCAGGTCGTGGACAAGATCACGGGGCGGGTCCGGCATCTCATAGACATGCTTGTGCATGAAACCGTAGGTCGTATCTGCCTTGAAGGGCAGGTCGCCCGTTACCATTTCGTAGAGCACCACACCCAGCGCGTAGAGATCGGTGTACGGCCCCACCTCCTCGGCTTTCCACTGTTCCGGGGCCATATAGGCCGGCGTGCCAACCGCCGTGCCGGTCTGCGTGAGGCGCTGTGTGCTCTGTAAAATGCGGGCGATGCCAAAATCGGTCAGATAAGGGTTACCGCGATCGTCCAGTAGAATATTGGCGGGTTTCAGGTCGCGGTGAATCACGCCCTTGGCATGAGCATAGTCCAGCGCGGAGGCGATCTTGTCCAGCATGATGCTGGCCTCAGACAGCGACAGCGGGCCGTCCTGCAGGCGGTTTTCCAGCGTGCCGCCTTCCACGTAGCGCATGACCAGATAGGCCCCGAAGTCTTCCTCGCCGTAGTCAATCACCGGCAGGATATGGGGGTGTTCCAGGCGGGCGATCGTCCGCGCTTCCTGATCAAAGCGTGCCCGGAAGTCCGGCTCCTGCGAATAGGTCGCCGCGATCACCTTGATCGCCACCAGCCGATCCATCGAGGTCTGGCGGCCCAGGTAGACAACAGCCATCCCGCCATGACTCAGTTCGCGGATGATCTCGTAAGAACCGAAGGTTCTCCCGACGAGTTCGCTCATAACCCACACGCCTTTGCACAACCGTGATGCACATCTGGAGTGTACGCACGGCGGGGGGAAGTGTCAAAACAAAAACTCCCCCTGCCGCAGGGGCAGAGGGAGCGGGATCGCTGCACAAAAAGGCGGCGGGCTATTCGCCGAAGGTGTTGCGCGCCAGGATGGGCACCGGGCAGTTCACCACGAAGCCGTCCGGGTGGGTATCCGGCGTGCCGTTCCAGATTTCGATCTCGCCCGCATCTTCCGCCGCGCGGATATCTGCAGAAGAACGCAGCACACGCGCGCTGGCTGGATCGTCCCAGGTGATGGTGAAGTGATTCCAGAACGGACTCCAGGCCGGTTCACCGGCGCGGTTATCGAAGATGGCGGGCTGGAAGCCCATCACGCCGCTGCCCTCGATGCCGTTGCCAAAGACCCAGATTTCATCCACTGCCCCGACTTCAGCCAGCAGGCCGGAGGCCGGCGACGGCGCGATGCTCATCATCGGGGCCATCGGCACGGCGGAGGTATCGGTGACAATGTAGCGACTGCCGGGGAAGCACTGGTGCAGCTTGAAGGTGACTTCCATCCGTCCGGTGTCCGCGGGCACAATCAACGGCCCCGTGCCAAGGTAAGTTGTCTTGTCGGTATCTTCCGGCAGTTCACCGCCGGGCCATTTGACGATGGGATAGTTGACCACCAGATTCAGCGGCTCAACGGTCACGTCGCCATCCGCTTCCGCCGCCGCGATGGCCTCCGCCGAGGTCAGCAGCGTGGGTGAGCCGTTGAACGTGACCCGATGCAGCCGGAAAGCGGGCGTGAAATCGTCCTGCCCCGGCACGGAGCTCAGTACATCCAGTTGATCTTCCGCGCCGTTCTCGAAGACGTACAGCGGCACGCTCGCACCTTCGCGAGCCAGCGCTGCATTCAACAGCGGCACCCAGACCAGCTTGTTTTCTTCGGCAAAGTCCGGGTTGGAGGCATCCGTGCGGATGTGGTAAGCACTGTCGTCATTGTAGAAGGCTTCGTGCAGGCGGAAAGTCACCCAGCCGAAGTCGCCTTCCCATTCATCGCTCTGCAGTGCAAAGCCGAGCACATCGCCGACCAGCAGCTCCACACCGGGGCTGCTGCCGCCAAGCTGTCCGCCGGTTGGCAGCGGCGCTGCAGCGGCATGGGCACGCCGGGTACGGCCCGTCAGTACAGAAGGCACACCGGCGGAAGCGAGCAGCGCGGCAGAAGTGCCCAGCCCAACATTACGCAGAAAGTCGCGGCGAGTCGTTCCCTTTTTCAACATCAATCTCTCCCCTTCAGCAAAGTGCAAAAGTAAATCCCACGACTGCCCCACACATCCCCCGCGGGGGCTGCGGCAGTCTGTCCACAAGAAGATTCAATTCGCCGCCGCCGCTGCACTCGCGAGCAATCGGGCGGCAGGCGTATTGGAACGACGCGACCGGTCACGTCAACGCCAATCAGACGCACCTTGCGGCCCGATCATTACGGGTCAGCCGCCGCCTCTCATGACTTACTCATATTCTTATTTTCGTGGCAGATGTTTCCTCTGGAGAGGCCGGTGGCAAGAGAAGCAGTAGGGGCGACCGGACGGTCGCCCAACGAGAAAAAACGGGGAGGAAAAGCTACCTGAATCAGAGTACATACGTTAGCATTGGCAACATGACAGCTTTACTCATTGCCCTGACCGTTTTCATCGCTATTTTCGTCCAGAGTTTCAGCGGCTTCGGGCTGGCGCTGGTCATGATGCCGCTGTTGAGCAGCATGATCGGGGTACACGTCGCCGCGCCGCTGGTCGCCCTGATCGCCCTCCTTGCGGAGGCGATCATCCTGCTGCGCTATCGGGAAGCGCTCAATCTGCAGGCCGTCAAACGGATCACCCTGGCATCGCTGGTCGGGATTCCGTTCGGCATACTGGCTGTGCGCTATGTGGACGAGTCCATCGTGCTGCCAGTGCTTGGTATTGTGGTGGCGGGTTATGCGCTGTATGCCCTGTCGAATCTGCGCCTGCCGGAAATCCGGCATCCCGGCTGGGCCTATGGACTGGGCTTTGTGGCCGGCGTGTTCGGCGCGGCCTATAACACATCCGGCCCCCCGGTGATTATCTACGGCACCTGCCGCCGCTGGCCACCTGCCGAGTTCAAGAGCAACCTGCAGGGCTTCTTCCTGGTGAACAGCATCATGGTCGCCGCCGCGCACGGGCTGGGGGGTAATTTCACGCCGACCGTGCTGCAGGACGTCCTGATCGCGCTCCCGGCCATCGCGCTGGGTGCGCTGGCTGGCTTTTCGCTGGATGGGCGGATCAACCCGGCGCAGTTCCGGCGCATCGTGCTCGTCCTGCTGGTGGTGCTGGGGGGGACGCTGATCGTCTAGGTCACCCGATCAGGTCTCCGGCGGTTCGATGGCCGTATAGTTGCACGTCGCGCAGCGCCGCACCACATGCCCGTCCGGCAGCGCGACAATATCGTGCAGAGTCATCTGCCCGCACCAGGGACAGGTATTGCCCGGCCCCGGCCCCATCCCCGTCACCGGACGCGCCCATTCCCAGCCGATGTAACCGCACGACGTGCAGAGGCGGTGACTGTGCCGGTCGTGGTAAGTCAGCTTTCCGCAGTGCGGGCATTCCTGGCCTTTAGACACCTCACCCTCCGCTCACAGATCGAAGAACACCACCATCTCCTCCCACATGGCATCCACGCAGTCCAGCAGTCGGTGATCGGAGTCGAACAGACGCAGCGTCACATTATCGCGATCCCGGGCAAAGCGTTCGCTCAGGCGGTAATCCACACTCTCATCACGCCGCCCATGAAAGATCAACGTCGGAATGTCCAGCGCCACATCGAAGCCGCCGCTGTAATCCCGCAGGTCTTCTACCAGATCGTGACGGAGGCGCATTTGCCGCTGATAACCATCGTGATACACCGGCAGCCAGCCCCTCGCCTGCCACTGCGCCATCACTTCCGCGCCCAGCGCCACGCTGTGCCGCCCCAGAAAGGCCAGCGCCGGTGCGATCAGCACCAGCCTCTCCACGCGCTGCGCCTCCGCCGCACGACGCCGATCCAGAAAATGCAGCGCGGTGAAGCCGCCCAGACTGGAGCCGATCAGGTAGACCGGCCCCGGCGGGCACTGGCGCACCGCCTCCGCCGCCGCCTCGATCATCGCCGTGAGGGTCAGGTGCTCGAAATCGGGCACATTCAGATCGGGGACATGCAGCGTCAGGCCACGCGCCGCCAGCCGTTCCCGGAAGGCGCTCGCCTTCGTGCCGCCGGGCGACGAGGCAAAGCCGTGCAGATAAAGGATGTTCGGTCGCATAAAACCTCTCTATCGGTCATTCGCACAGCACCAGCGTAATCGTGCTGTGCCGCGCATCCTTCATGATTCCACGCCGAAGGTTCCGGCACGCAGGCGGCGCAAATCCGCCAGAAACACACCCATGAAAGCCAGCGCGTCGGCCTCATCATCGCCGGATGATTCCGCCATCTGCTCCAGCCGCCACAGGCACAGATTAATGATATGCAGCGGGTAGCGAATGCGGGCACGGATCAGCAGCGCGTCGGCATCAAGCCGGATACTGCCGCCGGTCACATATTCCCGGACGAACAGCGGCCACAGCACAGGCGGCACGTACCAGTGCAGCACCATGCCCACATCCAGCGCGGGGTCATCCAGCCGCGCCTGCTCCCAGTCCACCAGATAGACGCGGTTATCGTCGTCGGCCAGCCAGTTACTGTCATTCAGGTCGCCATGCACAGGGCCGACGCGGTGCCCGCGAAATGCGCCGAGATGCGGCTGAATCTGCGTCCCGAACCAGGGGATGTAGCCCGCCAGTTCGTCCAGCACCCCCCGCACCGCCGGAGACCAGTCGCGGGGGCGCAGGGCTGCATACCGCGCCTGCACATCTGC
>JALSTC010000068.1 GCA_026983935.1 Ardenticatenia bacterium | reverse complement strand
AAGGGCGCAGTTCCCCGCGCCCTTCCCCTGTCACTTCATCCGGCGTTATGTTCATTCCGCCTCGAAGATTTCATAGCTGCTGGTGATATTTGAAACCTCGCGCAGCATGGCCGATACCGGGCAGTATTTCGTTTCGGAGAGTTCAACCGAACGGGCAACCGCCTTCGGGTCTATGTTCCGCCCGGTCACGCGGTAGACCACCGTGATCTCGGTGAAAACGCGGGGATGCGAATCGGCCTGCACGCCGTGCACTTCCACCTCAAAGGCTGTCACATCCTGCTTCTTCTTGCGCAGGATGCTGATCACATCCATCGCCGTGCAGCCTGCCAGCGCCGCCAGCACCAGCTCCACCGGGCGGAAGCCCTGGTCATGCCCGCCGACGGATTCGTCGGAATCCAGGCGGATGGTCATGTCCGGCGCGGTGCTGCCGTAGACGTCAAAGGTCATGTCGCCGCCCCAGACGACTTTTGCGTTCTTCTCGACTGCCATCGTTGTCCTTTCTATCCCTCCGTTGTTGCAATACAGCCAATAGTACCCTGCCTCTCAGATGCAGGCTACCGTCGCGGGTCTTACCGGCAGGGCCACCGCATCGGATTGATTCTGACACGGTGACCCTGAATTTCGATATCGGATGTCGGGCAGCCGCCTCGCTGGCGATCCGGCGGCTCCTTAAACTCAAAACCGTACACTCAAAGCGCAGCACCGCCTAACCACTGGTTTCCAGCAGCGGCGTGATCGTGCTCTCCAGCACGCCGCGATTGATCATGCCCGACCAGTTGCGGATGACGCGCCCCTCCGGATCGATCAGGAAAGAGGACGGCAGGCCGCGCACACCATAGGCGTCCATCGCCTGCCCGGCGCTGTCCAGCACCACGGTGAAGTCCAGCCCCTGCATGGCCAGGAAGTTCTGTACGGTGGGGGCCTGCTCCTGCTCATTCACCCCGATCAGCATAAATCCCTGGTCGGCGTGGGCATGATAGTAGCTGACCAGATCGGGCAGTTCTGCGCGGCAGGGGGGACACCACGTCGCCCAGAAATTGACCAGCACGTACTGCCCCCGGTAGTCGCTGAGGCTGAGTGCATCTCCCGTGACCGTGTTCAGGTGGAAGACGGGGGCGGCCTGCGGATCGACGTTGTTGGTAGCGGCGATGGCGGTGCTCTGGCTGCCGTTCATGTTCAGGGCAAAAATGCCGATGACGATCAGCGCCACGCCCACACCCAGCCATGTCCAGTATGAACTCAGCAGCTTCTGCATGGTCGAACGATGCTTGCGCCGCCGTGCGCGTGCCGTTTTGCTCATAATCGTTTACTCCAGACCTGTCACTGTATCATTTTCGCGATCAATGAGGCTGTCAGGCAGCCCTCATTAGTTAGATGCAGCGGGGAGTTTTTTGTTTCATCCAATAAATGTGGTATTTTCATGCCTATGAGCGGGCACAATCATTCCGACGAACAACAACTGGTCGCACGCCTCAAAGCGGGCGATCAGGCCGCCTATGCCGAGCTGGTTGAGCAGCACGCGGGGCGCATCTATAACCTGGCGCTGCGTATGCTGGGCGACGAAACTCTGGCAGAAGACGTGCTGCAGGAGACTTTCCTCAATGCCTTCCGCGCCATTGACCGCTTCGAGGGCCGCTCCAGCCTGGGCACGTGGCTGTACCGCATCGCCAACAACGCGGCCCTGATGCATCTGCGCAAGCGGGAGCCGACCACCTATTCCCTGGACGAACCGCTGGAAACCGACAGCGGTGAAGAAGTTCCCCGCCAGTTCTTCGATTTCTGCTGCCTGCCGGAGCGTGACCTGCTGAGCGAGGAAGCGCGGCGGGAAATGCTGACCGCCATTGACGACCTGCCGGAGACGCTGCGTGTGGTCTTTCTGCTGCGCGACATCGAGGGGCTGAGCACAAGAGAAACCGCCGAACAGCTCAACCTGAGCGTCTCTGCCGTCAAGACGCGGCTGATGCGTGCCCGGCTGGCCCTGCGCGAGCGGCTGGCCGACTACTTCGCTCAGAGTGCCACTTCCGCCGAGACGGGCGGCACGCTCCCCTCGCTTTCCTGAACGCAGACATCAATCGCCGGCAGTCATGTAACTTTTTGCCATGTTCTGCACCTAATGACGTAAAAGAGTTCATTTATTAATGTGGAAAGGAGGAGCGCGGAACGGAGCCACACCCCCCACGCCGCGCAAATCTCATGGATAGCCTGACATGCCGCCATCTGCTGGACAGCCTTTCCGATTATATTGACGGGACACTCGACGAAACGCTCTGCCGCGAGATCGAAGCGCATATGGCCGACTGCGAGAACTGCCGCATCGTGGTCAACACACTGGAAAAAACGATTCTGCTTTACCGCGACCTGCCCGCGAGCGACCTGCCCGACGATGTGCGGCAGCGCCTGTACACATCGCTGAATCTGGACGATTTCCTCGACAGCAAGAAAAACAAGCATTAAAAGGCCGCACCGACCAGCCTTCTGTACTTCTTGCACAACTCTAACGCAGCGCCGCCATCTGCCGTGTAACTTTTCCCGCTTACACTGCATCCAAGCTACAGAGGCGACAACGTATGACCCGTAATACATATATCAACACGAACACGAAAAGGGAGGGCAGCACATGCCTTTAATGGACGACAAAACGCGCGAAGACGTACGAAACTTACTCAGCGACCTGACCGGCCCGGTCAAGCTGTTGATGTTTACCCAGGAATTTGAGTGCCAGTACTGCCGGGAAACTCACCAGATTATCGAGGAAGTGGCGGAACTTTCCGACAAGGTGACGGTAGAAATTCGGGATTTCGTTGAAGATGAGGCACTGGCCAAAGAGCTGAACATAGACAAGATTCCGGCCATCGCCGTGCTGGGCGAAAACGACACCGACTACGGCATTCGCTTCTTCGGCATTCCGTCGGGCTACGAATTCATGTCCCTGCTGGAAGCCATCAAGCTGGTTTCAAAGGGCGAACTGCAGCTCACCGACGAGACAAAGGCCTTCCTGGACTCACTGGAAGGGCCGCTGCACCTGCAGGTCTTCGTCACACCGACCTGCCCGTACTGCCCGCGTGCCGTGATGCTGGCCCATCAACTGGCCTACGCCTCGGATAAAGTCCGCGGCGACATGATCGAGGCCAACGAGTACCCGCACCTGGCCATGCGCTACCAGGTGATGGGTGTGCCGCGCACGGTGATCAACGAGGAAGCCTTCGTCGAAGGCGCTGTGCCGGAGCACATGCTGCTGCACAAACTTCAGGAAGCGGTGGCATAACGCAGCGGAAGCCCGCTGTTTCATGTAAGGGTAAACGACCACAGGGATGTTCATCGCCACCCAGGTGAAGAATATCCCTGCGGCTGTGGGAGAGCAATAATGGCCAGAAAAGAAACGACTGACAGGAAGAAAAAACAGCCGCGCGTGATCATCTTCACCACGCCAACCTGCACCTACTGCAACGCCGCCAAGCGCTACCTGCGGCAGAACCGCATCAAGTTCCGCGAGGTGGACGTGAGCCGCGACCAGGCCGCCGCCCGTGACATGATGCGCCGCTCAGGCTCGATGGGGGTGCCGGTGCTGGATATTGGTGGTAAAATCGTGCGCGGTTTTGACCGTCCCAAAATTGACGAGTTGCTCAACATCAAGGGTCATTAGTGCCCGGCGGCCAGCGGTGGCCGCTGTGATATGACCCGCTGCAATCCTTAGTAACGGACCCATTCAAATCTCATGATGCAAGGAGATGTAAAACGATGAGCGTAAAAATCGAACCCCTGGGAGCACGTGTCCTGATCCTGCCGGATGAGGGCGAAGAGCAGACCGCCAGCGGTATCTACCTGCCGGAGACGGCCAAAGAAAAGCCCCAGCAGGGCACGGTAGAGGCTGTTGGCGATGAGGAAGAAATGGTCACCGATCTGCAGGTCGGCGACAAGGTGATCTTCCCCAAGTACAGCGGCACCGAGATCAAGATTGACGGCACGGCCTACCTGCTGATGGACGAGAGCGACGTACTGGCCCGCATCAAGCAGGACTGAGGCCCGCCGAAGCTTCAGGAAGGGAGCAGCCCGGTGGAAATTACCCTGCACACACAGGTTGAAGACCTGATCGAAGAGCACCCCGATGCCGTCGGCTTCCTGGCCGACCACAACGTGGTGTGCATCGTCTGCGGCGAACCGTACTGGGGAACGCTGGGCGAACTGATGGAGCAGAAAGCCATCAAAGACCCGGACGCCATCGTCACGGAGTTGAAGACCTTTCTGGCCGCGCATGAGCAGGATGCCGGTTGATCTCCTCAGTCTCTCCACCTGCAACCGGATAAGCGCCCCCGATGTTGAAATCGGGGGCGCTTTTGGTTGGCTGTGATGAGAGGACGCTGCTTACTTTTTCTTGTTCTTGCCCTTCTTGCTGCTCTTGTTGTTCTTCCCCGTCTTCTTGACGGGCTTCTTCTTCCCGCCCCCGCCCTTCTTACCGGCGTTCTTCTTGGCTGCACCTTTCTTACCCACGATAACCTCCTGAGTCTCAACAGGCGTCCCTGGCAGTATGGCAGAAAACAAATCGGCCAGCAAGCACAGCCCCAGGATTTGGGAACGTCGAGCATTCAGCGGCAGGCGAAAAAACCGCGCCTCTGCTCTCTCAGGGTTTGCGGTACGGCAGCGCCTCGATGGCCTCTGCCACATCGAAGTCGAGCGCGGTCAGGGCATCCCCGGCGCTGTGCGTGGTGAAGCTGACCGTCACCTTTTTCCAGCCAATGCACAGGCTGTCCGGGTGATGATCAAAGCCTTCACAGATCGTGCCGACGGCAGCGGCAAAGGCCAGCCCCGCCGTGTAGCTTTCCATGGGATAGGTCTTCTTGATGACCCCGCCATCGCGCTCCCAGCCGGGGAGTTTGCTCAGGCGTTCGGCGATCCGGGCATCGGTGAGGGGGGAACGGTCGATCATGATCAGCACTCCTGAAAAATAGCGATCGAATCGGCAGGAACGACGGGTGAGGATGGTCGCGACTGCTCGCTCAGAACAGCCCGGCGAACATCCCCAGCACCATCAGCACAAAATACATCCCGACAAGCACACTTCCGGCGACGACGGCAACGCCGATCATGTTCGGTACATCGGCGGCAGCGAGGAGCGGCTCTTCCATGGGCAGCGCCTCCTCGACAACCTGCGGCGCAAAGCGCATCCTGCTGTCTTCATAGAGCAGC
>JALSTC010000067.1 GCA_026983935.1 Ardenticatenia bacterium | reverse complement strand
TTCACCCATGACGGCGTAACGGTCGCCAAGGAAATTGAACTGGAAGACCCCTTTGAGAACATGGGTGCCCAGTTGTTGAAGGAAGCCGCCACCAAGACCAATGACATCGCCGGTGACGGCACGACAACGGCCACGCTGCTGGCACAAACCATCGTCAATGAAGGGCTGAAGAATGTGGCCGCCGGGGCCAACCCCATGCTGCTCAAGCGCGGCATCGAAGCGGCCACGGAACGGGTTGCGGAAGCCATCCGCGACATGGCAATTGACATCAAGACCAAAGACAAGATCGCTGCTGTAGCCGCTATCAGCGCCCAGAATCAGGAGATCGGCAATCTGATCGCCGAAGTGATGGACAAGGTCGGCAATGACGGTGTTATCACCGTAGAAGAAAGCCAGGGCCTCGAGTTCGAGATCGAATACGTTGAAGGTATGCAGTTCGATCGCGGCTACATCAGCCCGTACTTTGTCACCAGCGCAGAGACGATGGAAGCCGTGATTGAGGAGCCGTACATCCTCATTCATGACAAGAAGATCAGCGCGGCCCAGGACATCGTGCCTCTTCTGGAGAAACTGGTGCAGATCGGCAAGCGCGATCTGGTCATCATCGCCGAGGATGTGGACGGTGAAGCACTGGCGACCCTGGTGCTCAACAAACTGCGCGGTATGCTGAACGTGCTGGCCGTGAAAGCCCCCGGCTTCGGCGACCGTCGTAAGGCCATGCTGCGTGACATCGCCATCCTGACCGGCGGTGAAGTCATCACAGAAGAAATGGGCCGCAAGCTGGAGAGCGTCCAGATCAGCGACCTGGGTCGCGCCGGTAAAGTCGTGAGCACCAAGGACGAAACCACTATCGTGGACGGCGCGGGTGACGAATCGGCAATCAAGGGCCGCATCGAAGAAATCCGTGTCGAAATCGAGAAGAGCACCAGCGACTACGACCGTGAAAAGCTGCAGGAACGGTTGGCCAAGCTGGCCGGTGGTGTGGCGGTCATCCGGGTGGGTGCAGCCACTGAAGTTGAGCTGAAAGAGAAGAAGCACCGCGTGGAAGATGCGCTGAGCGCAACCCGGGCCGCCGTTGAAGAGGGTATCGTGCCCGGCGGCGGTGTGGCCCTGCTGAATGCCATCAAAGCACTCGATGACCTGAAGATGGAATATGACGATGAAAACACCGGCATAACCATCCTGCGCCGTGCGCTCGAAGAACCCATCCGCCGCATTGCCACCAATGCAGGCCAGGACGGCGCGGTGATCATCGAAAATGTCCGCCGCGCTCAGGCGGAAAAGAAGAACGCCAACATCGGCTATGATGTTCTGAGCAGCCAGTACGTGGACATGCTAGAAGTGGGCATCATTGACCCGGCGAAAGTCACCAAAGGTGCGCTGGAGAACGCCGCCAGCATCGCCGCAATGATCCTGACCACCGAGGCGCTGATCACAGACCTGCCAGAAGAGGATAAGACCGCCGCGCCGCCAATGCCGGAATACTAAACCGAGACGGCGCATAGAGGACATTCAAGAGGGATATCCCGGACGGGTATCCCTCTTTTTTGCGTTGCCATCCTTTTTTCTATACACTGACAACAGTCAGCGGGAGACAGGAAACTTGAGCACCAGTTCTGCACAAACACCGTCCGCATTGGCAAAACTTCTTGGCAGCGCAAAGGAAGCCATCATTGCCATTGACACCCACAAGCACATCCTCTTCTGCAACGAGAGCGCCCGCAGGCTGTTTGACATTCCTGATGACCCGTCACCCATAAACCGTCCGTTACAAGCCGTTTTGCAGAACCAGGAGCTGTTGGAACTGCTGGAACGGCAGGAGGCTCCCGATCGGGTGCTGCGCAGCGAGATCAGCCTGCGGGAAGGAGCAGTCACCCTTAATGCTCAGGTGACCACGCTCGATGGTGTGGGGCGCGTGGTGATCATGCAGGACATCACAGCATTGAAAGAAATCGACCGCATCAAGAGTGAATTCGTTCACCGTGTTTCGCGGGACATCCGCTCTCCACTGACCACCATCCTGGGCTATGTGGAACTGATCGCCCGGGTTGGCCCTGTCAATGAGGAACAGCAGCGCTTCATCGACCGTATCACGTTCAGCGTGCAATCAATCACTGCGCTGCTGTCTGAACTGCTGGAACTAAGCCGTGTCGAGGCTGATTTCGACGCAGACCGCGAGCTCACCAATTTCTCAATGGTGCTGCGTTACGCCATTGAGGGTGCCAGGCGACAGTTTGAAGCCAGAAACCAGAAGGTAGATGTATCGCTACCCAAACATGCACCGATGGTGCTGGGAAATCCGCTGCGCCTGCGGCAGATGATCAACAATCTACTGGAGAATGCCAGCGCATATACTCCGCCCGACGGCGCGGTGCAGATTACATTGGTGGAAGAAGGGGATTTCGTTGTTCTGCGAATATCCGACAACGGCATCGGCATTCCGGCAGGGGAGCAGGCGCACGTGTTTGAGCGCTTTTATCGCGCCAGCAACGCAGTCAAATACAGTGAAGGCACCGGCCTGGGATTGGCCATCGTAAAGAGCATCGTGGATGGCCACGATGGACGTATCTGGGTGGAGAGCGAGGAAGGCAAAGGGTCTACATTCACCATCATGCTCCCCGCCTATAGAGGGCGGAACGATTCACCAGCTACCGGCTAATCAGACTCGGCCAGTCTTTCCGCGTACTGGGCCTTGTAATACTCCAGATACTCTCCAGTTTTGATCTTCCGCCACCACCACTCATTATCCACGTACCACTGCACAGTGAGACGAATCGCATCCTCAAACGAATGCTGGCGCTGCCAACCCAGAGCATGCAGTTTATCGCAGTTCATGGCGTAACGTCGATCGTGGCCCGGACGATCCTTGACATGCCGGATCAATTTCTCCGGTTTGCCAAGTGCACGCAGCAGCTCCCGGACGACCTCAATATTATGCTTCTCACATTCCCCGGCAATGTTGTAGGCTTCCCCCGCAGCGCCATGATGCAGCACAGTATCAATACCGGTGACGTGATCTTCGACGAACAACCAATCTCGCACCTGCATGCCGTCGCCATAGAGCGGCAGCGGGCGATCATCAATTGCTTCTGTAATGAAAAGGGGGAGCAGCTTCTCCGGATACTGGTAAGGGCCAAACGTATTGCTGCCGCGTGTTACCACCACATCCAGATCATACGTCTGGCGGTACGCCCGGATCATCAATTCGGCGCTGGCCTTCGACGCCGCATAAGGGCTGTTTGGCTGGAACGAGTCTGTCTCCACAGAATAGCCCTCTGCCACATCGCCATAGACTTCGTCAGTGCTGACATGCAGCATCCGTTCCAGGCCAAGCAAGCGCATCATATCAAGCAGAATATACGTCCCGACCACATCGGTATGGATGAATGCGTCCGGCTGGAGAATGCTTCGATCTACGTGTGACTCGGCAGCGAAGTTGACGATCGTATCCACGCTGTACGTCTCGACCACGCGCTGCACAGTTTCACGGCTGGCGATGTCCCCGCGCTCAAAGTGGTAGCGGGGGCTGTCATGGACAGGCAGCAGGTTGTCCAGATTACCGGCATAAGTTAGCTTGTCCAGCACAATGATGTTGTACTCGGGATAGGTGTCAATCATATAGCGGACAAAGGCACTGCCGATAAAGCCCGCGCCGCCAGTCACGAGAATGTTCTTCATGGTCTCTGCACTCCAGATATGTCCTGACCAGAGATAACTTTCAGGTCAGCCCAATCTTGCTGTGATCCCCCAGCTTCAGCTTCAGGGCACGGGGGCGGTACTCGCTTTTCTGCACCAGGGCATGACGTCCGATCAGACTGTCCTGCACCCGGATACCGATATCACGCATAACGCTGTGCTCCAGGACAATGGAGCGGTCAATTTCGCAGTTTTCGATCAACACATGATGGTAGATGCTGGTAAAGGGGCCGATATAGCTGTTGACGATCCGCGTGTGCTCACCAATGATCGCTGGCCCACGAATAGTGCTGTTGATGATCTCCGCGCCTTCCTGAATGGTGACACGCGAGTCGATCTCGGAGTGCTCATCCACAAATCCCCTGACCTCCGGTTCAACTTCTTCCAGCACCTTACTGTTGGCTTCCAGCATGTCATCAGGCGCTCCGGTGTCAATCCACCACCCTTTATGCACATACGGGAAAACCGTATAGCCATGATCAACCAGCCATTGGATCGCATCGGTGATCTCAAGTTCGCCGCGCCAGGAAGGCTTGATAGCCTCCGCGGCTTCAAAGATATGGTGGTCAAACATATAGATTCCGACCAGCGCCAGATCCGACGGCGGCTCCTTTGGTTTTTCAATCAGTCGTTCGATGCGTCCATCGGACGTCAGTTTAGCAACGCCATACTGCTCCGGATGGTCAACCCGGGTCAGGACGATCTGGCTGTTCCACTCATGATGCCTGTCAAAATCGCTGATCAGGCGGTGGATACCGCCCTGGATCACGTTGTCACCCAGGAACATCACGAACCGATCGTCTCCCAGAAAATCGCGGGAAATCTTGACTGCATGGGCCAGGCCCAGGGGCGCTTCCTGGGGAATATAGGTGATGGTCGCCCCCCAGCGGCTGCCATCGCCTACAGCCTCCTGAATTTCCGGGCCGGTATCGCCGATCACAATTCCGATTTCAGTGATTCCGGCATCCCGGATCGCCTCAATCACGCGGAAGAGAATCGGCTTGTTGGCAACCGGGATCAACTGCTTGGCACGTGTATAGGTCAGCGGATACAGACGGGTGCCCTTTCCACCGCTCAGAATCAAGCCCTTCATCAATCCAACGCCTTCCTCACTACCGTCCGCCGTAGTATGCACCGACAGCAGCATCATGTGGTGCATTGGTCAGCACGCTGCCAACAACACGAATATGAACCTGCTGCAGCAGCTCCCTGGCCCGGATCGCATGATCACGGCGTGAATGACCGGCACGGATAACCAATACGACGCCATCCACCTTTGAGCCAAGGATAACTGCATCGGAAACGGCAAGTACAGGCGGTGCGTCAAAGAGCACGAACTCTGCACGCGCTTTCAATACGCCGATAACTTCGTCCATCTTACGGCTGCCCAGCAAATCCGCCGGATTCGGTGGGAGCTGTCCGCTGGTCAGCACCGAGAGGTGTTCAACACCCACGTCTTGCAAAGGTGGCTCCGCAATTGCGCCAGCCTCCAGC
>JALSTC010000066.1 GCA_026983935.1 Ardenticatenia bacterium | reverse complement strand
ACGGTCAGTTTGCCGGGCATAAGGTTGAGATAGACCCGTCGGGCGGCGGGATGTGCACGGGTGGAAACCGGATAGTTGCCATCAGCGATCAGCACTTTACCGCCATGCCCGGATCCGCCGAGTGTTTCCAGGATGGTGGGGTGAATCAGTTTTGACTTCAACATGGCCTTTATCCTTCTGCTGGACACGGAGGGGGCTGGACAGAGAACGGCACAAAGTCCCCCACAAAGAACAACCTGCGTTATATTGTAGTCGTGGCCGGTGATCGGTCAAAGGTAACAGGGAGGAATTCCATTGGAACTGTGGATATCCGGGACAATTGACGAAGTTGTGGCAGCGGCAGAAAGCGGGCTGGCGGCGACAATCGCCACCAATCCGACGCTGATCGCACGCTGGACGGCGGACGGGCGCACGCTGGAAGACGTGGTGACCGAGGTCACCCGACGGGTGGAGGTGCCCGTTTACGTCCAGCTTCATGGCCCCGACGTGGCGGGATTTCTGGCGGAGATGGCGGCACTGCGCAAAATCTCCGACCGCATTTTCCCCAAGCTGGTGGCCACGCACGAAGGCATCAAAGCCGCGGCACAACTGGCAAAAGAGGGCATGAGGCCGCTGGTGACTGCCGTTTGCACACTCAACCAGGCTTTCATGGCCGGGGCAGTTGGCGCGTCTTATGTCGCGCCGTATGTGGGCCGCATCGAAGACGCGGGGCAGGACGCCGTCGGGCTGGTGCGCAGCATTGCGCAGCTCTACAACATGCACGGCATTGAGACAAAGATCGCGGCGGCCAGCGTGCGCACACCCGTACAGGCAGAGGCGTCGCTGCTGGCCGGGGCACATGCCATTGTGGTGTTCTACGACGTCTTCCAGCAGCTCTTCGAAAGCAGCCTGACGCAGGCCTCCATTGACGGCTTCGAGCGGGACTGGGCAACGTTCACCTTTGAGGGCCGGGCCGACCGACAGCGCATATCCGGGTAGGCCCTCCATTCGCATCCGCTCCGGCAGCCGATTTGACTTTTTTCTCCGTTACTCCCACAATGCGCAGGGGGCATTTTTGCTTTCCTGCCAGCAGGAAGCAGGACAAGGCCCCCGATGCCGTACTGATTGCCGCACGGCAGGGGAGCGGACATGACCATTCGCACGTTGATTCTATCTGGCGGCGGCGGGCGCGGCGCATTCCATGCTGGCGTCTACAAATACCTCTGCCAGACGGAAAAACCAGGGGTGGACACCGATCATCAGGGTGCGTGGCAGCCGGATATCATCGTCGGGACGTCCATCGGCGCGGTGAACGGCGCGGCCATCGCTCAGGGTCTTTCCGGTGATGAGCTGGTGGATTTCTGGCTCTCACTCCGTGAGCACGACGTGGAAGGCATCCCGCCGGGGATGCGGGCACTTTCCCGCTGGGTCGCCAACCTGATCTACAAGCACATGCTGGGCGTCCGCCTGCCGACTGTGCCGCCGGAGATCGCCACCTCGCCCCCGGCATCGGAATCATGGCCGCCGCTGCCGCTGCTGCCCGCCTGGCTGAGCGAACGCCTGATCGGACGCTGGAACAACCTGCTGGATACCGGGCCGCTGCGCCAGACCGTGCTCACACGGCTGGGCATCACAGACGAAAAGCTGGCCGCCAGTCCAATCACGCTGCTCATCAGCGCGACCAATGTCTACACCGGCGAACTGACGATCTTCAGCAACCGGGACATCATCAGCCGCAAGACGGGCCTGCTGCGAGAGGACGTCTACACCGGGATCACGGTCAACCGCATCATTGCCAGTTGCAGCATTCCGCTGCTCTATCCCTGGACGAAAGACACCGACGGCGAAGTGTACTGGGACGGGGCAGTGGTAGCCAACACGCCGCTTGGCCCGGCGCTGGATGCCGTGCGCGACCGGCCTATTGACGAGCCGATGGAAATCGTCGTGGTGCTGATGACGCCCTGGTGGGAGAAGGGCGAACAGCCGCCCGCACGCCGCCGCACGCTGCCCCGCGATTTTGGTGAGGCGATGACCTGGACGCTGGACTGGGCACTGCTGGCATCCTTCCGCACGCGGTTGAAGCTGACCCGCGCCTATAACGAACGCGCCGCACAGGAGATCGCGGAAGGACGAATCGAGCGCCGCTACCGCTTTGTGAAAGATGTCATCGTCGCGCCGCGTGACTTCCTGCCTGTGGCCCGGATCATAGACTATGACGAAGAGGCGAGCCGCGACCTGATCGCGCTGGGCTACCGCGCCGCCGAACATGCCTTCCGGCGGCACTTCGGCGCATAAAGACGAAGCCCAAAAACATGCTGCAGGGCCGGTCGCAGGTGGTATAATGGCGGCGAAGGCAGGGAAACAGCCATATGACCGTAGAAGGCACCGCACGCGACTCCATCATCCTTGAGATAGACCCGCAAATCTGCCATGCCTGCCGCCGCTGCCTCGGCACACGGGTCTGCCCGACTCATGCCATCCGCAAGATTGACCCCGATGAACCGCCTTTCATTGATATGAGCCTGTGCCGCCGGTGCATGGTCTGTCTCTCGGCCTGCCCTATCGGCGCGATCGTGCGGCGCGATTCGGGGATTTAGCGTCCACCCTGACATGAAACGCCTGTGCATCATCCTGCTGATCGGCTGCCTGCTGAGCATCTCGCCAGTAGTGGCGCAGGGGCCGCATGACCTGCCGCCAGACGTCATCACCTCATTGCAGGCACTGATTGATTCCACCGTGGCCGATCCGGCTGTCCCCGGCCTGGTGCTGTGGCTGGATACGCCGCAGGGCACTTTTGCGGGCGCAGGCGGGCTGGCCGATCTGGAGGCAGGCACGCCCATGCAGCCGGATGATGCACTCCGCATCGGCAGCATCACCAAGATGTTCACCGCAACCATTGTCCTGCAGTTGATGGAGGAAGGGGCGCTGTCCCTGGATGATCCGCTCGGACGCTGGCTGCCGAACGTGGCGGAGCGGCTGCCGGAAGGCGACCGCATCACCCTGCGTCAGCTCCTGAATCACACCTCCGGCATCTACAACTATCGAGAAGATGCGTACTTCCGCCATATGGCAGCGCTGCCGGCTGCCGCGCAAAACCTGGATCGAGTCTGGGAGCCGCGTGAGCTGATTGACATGGCCCTCTTCCACGATCCGTATTTCTCGCCGGGAGCACCGGGCCGCTGGCATTACAGCAACACCAACTACACGCTGCTCTGCATGATTATCGAGGCGGCGGGCGGCACGTCCGTCACCGAAGCCTATCACCGCCGGATATTCGAGCCGCTGGGCCTGCGTCATACTTACCTGGCGGACTTTGAACCGCCGATAATCCCGCCTGTGCACGGCTACACACTGCAGCACGGCGACCTGTTCGATGTCACCCGCTGGAACGCGACCGAATCCTGGTGCGGCGGGGGGCTGGTCTCCACTGCGCCGGATGTGATCACCTTTGCCCATGCGCTTTTCAGCGGTGCGCTGTTTTCGGATGCGGCGACACTGGCAGAGATGCTGGATTTTGTGGAACCGATCGGTGGGATGGCTTATGGGCTGGGTGTGGCCCGGGAAGGGCGGGGGATCGTGGGGCATTTCGGCAATGTGCCGGGCTTTGCCGCACAGTTGATGGCCGTGCCGCGCAGCGATCGTGTGGCCATCTACATTGCTAACACGGACAGCCCGCCGCCTGCACTGTGGGCGCAGCTTGCCGACGCTGTGCGGGCACTGCTGAATGAATGAAAACGGGCGCGGAGCAAAGCCCCGCACCCGAAAAGTACCCTCAGCCCGACAAAAGATGCCTTGAAACCTCAGGCTTCCGGCCCTTCGCCGTTGTAGCCGCGCCCGATGGCCCGGTACTTGAAGCCAAATTCGCGCATCTGTACGGGATCGTAGATGTTGCGCCCATCAATGAGCACCGGCTGCTTCATCAGATCACGCAGACGGGGCATATCCAACTGCTTGAACTCGTTCCACTCGGTCGCCACGATGACGCCATCACAGCCCTCCGCCAGTTCGTAGGCGTTATTTGCCAGTTCGATCCAGGGATAGCTGCGGGCCACGTTCTCCATGGCCACCGGGTCGTAGCCGCGCACCTTCGCGCCCGCTTCACGCAGCAGCTCAGCAATCGTCAGCGCCGGTGCTTCGCGCAGATCATCCGTGCCAGGCTTGAAGGCCAGTCCCAGCAGGCCGATTGTGCGGCCTTCCAGCGTGTCATCGAGCAGCTCACGCAGCTTGAGCACGGCCACCTTCCGCTGGTATTCGTTGATGTCCATCACGGCGTGCAGGAGCTGCGGATGCTTGCCCCGCACCTGGGCCATATAAGCCAGCGCCTTGACATCCTTGGGGAAGCACGATCCCCCGTAGCCAATCCCGGCGTTGAGGAAGCGCGGGCCGATGCGTTTATCGAAGCCCATGCCGCGTGCTACTTCTTCCACGTCCGCACCGAGGCTCTCGCAGATGTTGGCGATCTCATTGATGAAGCTGATCTTGGTCGCCAGGAAAGCGTTGGAAGCGTACTTGATCATCTCCGCCGTGCGCAGATCGGTGACCACAATGGGCGCACGCAGCGGCAGGTGAAGCTGCGCCACTGCTTCTGCTGCCTCGCGATTTTCCGATCCCAGCACAGTGCGATCCGGATTGAGAAAATCGCTGATGGCCGCGCCTTCCCGCAGGAATTCCGGGCAGCTCACCACGGCAAAATCAATCGGCTGCGGCTGGTGCTCGCGGACGATATCCGCCACCCAGTCCCCGGTGCCGACGGGTACGGTGCTCTTGTTGATGATGATCAGCGGATGATCCATCGTTTCAGCGATGCTCTCTGCCGCCATGCGGACGTACTGCAGATCGGCCTCGCCATCCACGCCTTCCGGCGTGCCCACGCAGATAAAGACGAACTCCGCATCCTTCAGACCTTCTTCATAGCTGGTCGTGAAGCTCAAGCGCCCGGCGGAGACGTTGCGCTCGACCATTTCGGCCAGCCCCGGCTCAAAGATGGGCATCACTCCCTGGCGCAGCTTCTCGATCTTTTCCTCGCTGATATCCAGCGCAATGACACGGTTCCCCAGGTCGGAGAATGCCGCCGCCGTCACAATGCCCACATAACCCACACCGACAACACAGATGTTCTTCATATGCCTTCTTTCTGCCTTCCCTATGAAATGAACGTGATATCACAATTTTTCTGGCGGACAGCACGCGATCAGGCCGCCCACCTGCACCGATAAATACAGTGTC
>JALSTC010000065.1 GCA_026983935.1 Ardenticatenia bacterium | reverse complement strand
GTTGTAAAGACGCAGTCCTTCATCGTAATACCCCCGATCGCGCTGCAGGTCAGCCATGCTGGCCAGCAAATACGCCTCGGTGCGTCTGTTGAGGCCGCGCGCGCTGATGCTCAAGCCCTGCTGATAGGTCACCAGGGCCTGTTTGTAGTCGCCGCTGCTATAGTAATGATAGCCCAGGTTGTTGAGCGCCAGCGCCAGGGTATTGGCTCCTCCCAGTGAACGCCGCAGCGCCACCAGCTCCTGCAGGCAGGCCCCGGCCTTTGCCATCTGGCCTGACAGCGAATAAGCAGCGCCCAGGTCCTGCAGCACATTGGCCAGTGTATAAGTATCCCCGTAGGCCCGGTGCAGCGCCAGCGCTTCTTTCAACTGCCGGATGGCCTCTTCAATTCTACCCAACCGAAGCAAAGCAAATCCACGCACCTTCAGTGCCCGCCCGCGCAGGTTATCCGAACCGGGGGGTATCTGCGCCAATGACGTGGCCTGCGAGACAGCCTGCTGATATGCACCTCGCTGTAGATTGAGCACTGCCCACTGGAGCTGTACTTCCGCCAGCCCGACCTGATCCTCGCGTTCCAGGAAAGCCGTTTTGGCCTTCTCAAGCTCCGCCTCCGCCAGCGCATAGTCGTAGCGGTCAGTATGAACCACCGCACACGTCAACAGCAGGCGTGGCGCACGGATGCTGGCGTCCCCCAGCATGTTGACCCAGTTGAGCAGCATTTCCACTTTGCCCTGGGCAAAGTAGGCCCGCGCCACCCGTTCCGCAATCGCCACCGCCTGATCGACCAGATTGACCATCATGTAATGGTCAAAGGCATCTTCGAGCCGATCGTTCGCCTCAAACCAGCGGGCGGCCCTGACATGCAGTGCAAAGAACAGGTCGGGATTCTCTTTTTCCAGCTCATCCTGCAAAAACTGGCGGAAGAGTCGATGATAAACCAGCCCGCCTGAACCGCTGGAAAGAAACAGATTGCGGTTCTGGGCTTCTGCCAGCCAGTACGCGCTGTTGGGGATTTTCAGGACGTTCGCACACAACTCCGGCGTAAAGCGTGCAGGCACAGAAGAAGCGAGCAGAAAATCGCGCAAACCGGGCGGCTGGGCCTGCAGCATGGCGCTCGCCAGCATGTTGAAGAGCGCTTCCGGCCCCGGCCCGCCGCTCAGAATGAACTGTTCAAGCTCTGCAGGCAGAGGATAGAGCGCCAGCACTGTTCCCGCCGGCCACCCTTCCAGGTGAGAAACCAGCCTGTTGATTTCCTCAATCGGGACGTCGCCAGCATGTGCCCGGCGTGCCAGGTCGTATACTTCTTCCGGCTGGAAGCGGAGCTGCTCCTGACCAAGGGCAAGCACTTCACGCCGTGCGATCATTTCGGTCAGCGGCAGGTCTGGCAACACGCGGCTGATCAAAATCACGTGTACAGTTGGCGGCAGGTATTCGATCAACGCCCGCAGCCATGCCTCCGCGGCAGGGGAGCCTGTCAGATGCTGGACGTCATCAAGGATGTAGACAATATCTCTGGTGACGGCTTCCCGCAGGTATTCGGCCACGCTCGCCGCCAGCTCACCCGCTGTATAGCCGGGCGCAGGCTGCAGGTTCTGAATGCCGGGGACGATCGATTCCAGTGAGGCCAGACACTGATGGTAGAGATTGGGAACGTCGCGTTCACGGTCTTCTACTGTGTGCCAGGCGATGGGGTATTCGCTTTGGGAGGCGAACTGGGCAGCTATGGTCGTCTTGCCATAGCCAGGCGGGGCACAGATCAGAGTCAGTTTGCGCTCAACGGTCGCCTGCAGTTTCTGCAGAAGGCGCGGCCTGGCAATGACACCCGAGGAAACCTGGGGTATCCGGGTATCACGTTGGGGAGTTCCAAGCGCCATATGCCGATCCTGGCAGAAAACCCAATACGCCACCCGCAGGAGAAGTCACGATTCGGCAGCCAGGCAAGACTTCCCCCTCGGTGGCTGCAGGACGATAACGCCATCCGGCGTGGTAAACGCTTTTACCGGGTCATCAACCTATCATGTCAGCAGTAATAATACCCGGACAGGTAGCCCCGCACAAATCGCGTAACTGTATCTCAGGTATGCCAGACACTCCCTCACAGCTACCAATAAAACAATTTCCGCCGGAATTCTCACGCTTTCAAAAAGACACAAAAAGGCAAACGCTTATATATTGAGTATCCAAAGCAAGCGGCAAGGTGTCAAGTAATAGATAAGTATGTCTTCGGTTTGAAGAACGGCTGTCAGCACCCGCAGCGCGGCCCTTTCCGGCCAATACATCATCACAGGGGTGGCACTCAGCCAACTGCAGCGCTACAATGCTTCTCCCGGTCTCTATCAATACCATCATTCACAGCCAAAACGGAGATACGATGTCGCTATCACAGGAAACGCGCCAGAAGCTGATCGCCGCCGCCCAAAAAGCCCGTCAGTACGCATACGCGCCCTATTCCAATTATCACGTTGGCGCTGCACTGCTGGCAGAAAACGGAACTGTATTCACCGGCTGCAACGTCGAAAATGCCACTTATGGCGCTACCGTCTGTGCAGAACGCACGGCTGTATTCAAGGCCGTCAGCGAAGGCGTCCGTGAGTTTCAGGCGATCGTGGTCGCCACATCAAACGGCGGGTCGCCGTGCGGTATCTGCCGCCAGGTGCTCTATGAGTTCGCGCCGGACATCACGGTTATCATGGTTGATGAAACGGGCACCGTGCGGCACGAGGGATCGCTGCATGACCTGCTGCCGATGGGATTCAGCCCGGCTGACCTGGTCTGATCGTTTGCCACCCTCACGATTCCCCACCGGACGAGTCCTGTGGTATCCGTGAGCCATCAGAGGGCGACTCCCCCGCCGCGGATGGCGCTTTTTCAACAATACGCACGCGGTCCACACGCAGCTCGTCCATCGCCTCAACGATGAGCTGCACCCGCCCGGCATCCACCACATCACCTTCCCGGGCCATGCGATTCAGGCGGCCCAGGATGTAACCGGCAATGGTCTCATAGTTGGGGTCCTGCAGATCGAGATCAAACAATTCGTTGACCTCATTGATAGGCATCAGCCCCCGGACAACCGCCGACCCATCGGGCAAGTACTGGACATCCACGCTGGATGGCTCAAAAACATCCTGCACATCCCCAACCAGCTCTTCCAGCAGGTCTTCCAGCGTAATCAGCCCTGCCGTACCACCATATTCATCGAGCAGGATGGCGAGGTGCTGCCGCTCTTTGCGAAAGCGAGTCAGCAGGTCACGAATGGTGACCGTCTCCGGGACAAACAGGGCCGGGCGCACCAGACTCCGCAGAGAGATGTCCTCGTCTGTGTGGCGCATGGCACGCAGCAGGTCTTTCACATGCAGGATGCCGATGATTCGATCCAGATCGTCTTCATAGACGGGAAACTTGGTCAGGGCGCTTTCGGCCACCTGATCGATCACGGTGTCCAGCGGTGTATCCACCCGAAAGGCAACAATCTCCGTGCGGGGAACCATCAACTGCCGCGCCCGCGTCTCGCCCATCTCAAAGACGGCTGCCACAATATCGTCTTCCCCGCCGGTAAGCAGGCCGCTTTCCGCGCTGGAACGGATCAGTATCTTGAGTTCCTCCACAGAATGCACCAGATGGTGACTGCTGGCCGGTTCGATCCCGATGAGCCGCAGCATGGCATTCCCCGTGCCATTCAGCGCCTTGATCGGCAGATCAAATAGATGGGTCAGCCAGACAATGGGACGGGCAACCCACAGCGACGTGCGCTCCGGGTCCTGCAGGGCAATAGACTTGGGCATCAGTTCACCAACGACGACATGCAGGAATGTGATGATCAGGAAGGCGATCGCGCTACCAATAGCCACGCTGCTGGTCACCTCAACGGCCCCTTCCGGCAGCAGGTGGATAATCGGCTCCAGAACAGCTTCGATCAACGGTTCGATGATGTGACCCAGCGCCGGCTCACCAACCCAGCCCAGCCCCAGACTGGCGACGGTGATGCCCAACTGAGTTGCAGCGATATAACGATCCAGATGATCTATCGTCATGCGAACGATTTTAGCAGTGGCGTTGCCCTGCTCGACCAGCGTCTCAATACGCGAGCGGCGGACGCTGACCAACGCAAATTCTGCTGCCACAAAGAAGCCATTGAGCAGCACCAGGCCAAAAGCAATCAATAATCCCCAGAAGCTCTGCATGTGTCTCCTTATCTGCCTGCTGCTGCTTCATCCGGCGCAGGCTGCCGGTGCAGCCGCGAGACACGCACCTGCCCGATTCGCCGGTCGTCTTCCACCGTCAGCACTTCCAACCGTGCTTCTTCTGTTTCTATCACCGTGCCCGGATCAGGCACATCACCGATCCGGTTGAAGATGAAACCGCCCAGCGTGTCGCTCTCATCGGTTGGTAGATGGATGTTCAGTAATTCGTTGAGATCATCCAGGTCCAGGCGGGCATTGCAGATGTATTCGTCATCGCTGACCTTCTGGTAGGCCGCTTTTTCATGTTGATCATATTCATCCCGCACTTCGCCGATGATTTCCTCGATCAGGTCTTCCAGCGTGACCACGCCTGCCGTACCGCCGTATTCGTCCACGACAATCGCCATGTGCACACGCTTGAGCTGCATCTCCCGCAGCAGATTCATCGCACTCTTGCCCTCCGGGACAAAATACGCCTCGCGCAGCAGGTCGCGCAGGGACATGCTGTCGCGGTCGCTGTTCCACAGCCGGAGCAGGTCTTTGGCGTAGAGCAGCCCCCGGATGTGATCAATGTTGTCTTCGTAAACCGGAATGCGCGAGTGGCCCGCCGCCAGCACCGTCTGCACAGCCTCATCCAGCGGCGTATCGATAGGCAGCGCGACGATATCCAGACGCGGGATCATCACTTCCCGGACTGCCGTCTCGTCGAGGTCAAAGATGGACAGGATCATCTTTTTCTCGGCGACTTCGATCACGCCTTCTTCCTGCCCGGCGTCTACCAGCGTCTTGATCTCTTCTTCAGTGATGTAACTGATCTGCTGATCGGCGCTGAACAGATGCACCAGCGCGGCGGTGACGGCCCGCAGCAGCCAGGAAAACGGCGTCAGCAGGCGAATCATCGCCTGCATGGGATAGGCCACAAGCGGGCCCAGCCGATCGGCATAACTTGCGCCGATGGCCGCCGGCACCTGCCCGCCCAGCACCAGCATGACAGCCGCGCCAGGCAGCAGCACCATACCTTCCG
>JALSTC010000064.1 GCA_026983935.1 Ardenticatenia bacterium | reverse complement strand
CACGATTCCTGGACGGAAACCTACGACAGCCCGGCATTGTATGACTGGTTCCTGGCGCATACGCTGGCCGGACGGGGATGAGGTCGGGCGGATATGACTGTGTATGAGAGCCGGGTGCGCAATGGCTTTGTGCGGCTGCATTATCTGGACAGTGCACCCGATGCACCGCCAGAAACGGGCCGCCCGCTGCTGATCGTGCCCGGCACATCCGAGGCAGCGGAAGATTACCTCGATCTGCTGGAGGCACTCGCGCCGCGCCTGGCTTGCATTTCCCCAGTTCTTCTGCCAGTCGTAGCAGGCCCAGTTTGTTCTTGATAATTTTCTCTTCGTTGGTCATCTGACACTCCCTTTTGTGCTCATCCATTGTAGCGTGAGTGTCAGATTAAGTCGTGACTACTTCAAGCATAAAAAGCGGGCCACTCGCACTTATCAAGTGGCCCATCTTGTCGCTGTCACGCCCTAGCCTACCAAGCAAATGCGTGACGATATGTTTGTCGCCTCAGACTGATTGCTGTCAGCCGTTGGCAACTGCTGCAGGATACGTCCTGCACGTCGAACCTTAAAAACTGAATAACCCTTTTTCTTGTACACCCCAGGGTAACCCAAAGTGGTGCAAGTGGGTCTTCAGTTTGTGGCGACGACTGGACTTGAACCAGTGACCTAGGGCTTATGAGTCCCCCGCTCTGCCAACTGAGCTACGTCGCCTCTTACGCGCTATACTATAGCATCACCCTACGGCTTTGGCAATACTTTTTTGCAATGCACGGGCCCCCTTGACCCTCCAATGTGAACCTGGCCATCCATGCCGATCGGCACGCCTCTCCACCGAATCGGTGATTGATGAATGGTTGCCTTTGCCGCAAGCCCCGGTACAATGCAATGTAGAAATCCTGATCATGCAGCGTCGAATTACAGCGAATCGCCATGGATCGCGCACAAAAGCTTGCTCACATCAGCCGGCTGCCGCTTTTCTCGCAGCTCTCAAGCGAGGAACTGGAACTGCTGGAACCGCTCTTCCGGGTGGAAACCTACCGGACAGGTGAGTATGTCTTCCGGCAGGCGGAATATACGTTTGCCCTGTATCTGTTCGTCTCCGGCGAGGGGCGTATTTTGCATGTGGATGCGGACGGCATTGAGCGGCGCGTGGCCGATGTGAAAGCCGGGGAATTCGTCGGGGAGCGGTCGCTGTTTGTTCATGAGGAGCGCCCCTATTCGCTGGTCATTGTCCGCGACGCCGTGGCCCTGGTGCTGCCCAAGCGGGACTTTGACGATTTCATCCGCCGCCATCCTCGCATCAAAGCCCGACTGAACGTGCGTCATGACGTGCGCAACGCTCTGCTCGACCAGGATTTCCCCTGGCTCAGACCGGGCGAGATCGTGCTGCGCTACACCCGCCGCCATTACTGGGCATTCCTGCGTCGGGCATTCTGGGCGCTGCCGCTGTTTTTCCTGCTGCTGCCCCTGCCACTGATCGTCTACCTGGTTCCGGTTCTACCGCGGGTGCTGGTGGTGGTGGCGATTTTTCCTGCGTTGTTCGTGCCTGTTCTCAGCGTGATCTACAATTACTTTGACTGGCGCAATGACTGGTTTGTCATCACCAATCAGCGCGTGGTGCATGAAGAGCGGGTGCTGCTGACCTTCAATGAGACGCGCGAGCAGGCACCCCTGTCCAGCATTCAGGCCGTCCGCACCTCACAGGAAGGGTACTGGGCGGAGCGGTTCGATTTTGGCGACCTGATCATTGCCACTGCAGGCGCAGGGGGCACACTGGTTTTCGATACGATCGAGCATCCGGAAGAACTTGCCGAACTGCTGAACAATGAAATGCGGCGGAAAAGCTCCCACCGTGCCGCGGAAGACCGGGAAAAAATCCGGGAGAAGATCGATCATTTCATCGGCAAGAAAGCGCTCAATCGCACTCGCGCAGAAGACCTGCCGCAGCCCGGCGGTCCGCCGGCTCAGCCTCCTGAGCCGCCCAAATCCGTCCGCACGCAGATGCAAGAACGCTGGAATCGGCTGGTGGAATTCTTCGATATCCGCGTGCGCATTGACGAAGGCTTCCGCGTCATCTACCGCAAGCACTGGCTGGTCCTGTGGAATGCCATCTTTGCTCCGACGTTCTTCATGATTGTGGGCGTGGTGCTGCTCTTCATCAATATATTCTGGTACTGGGCCTGGCCCTGGAATCTGATCCAGCCGGTGGTGCGGGTGCTGTTCTTCCTGCTGCTGTTTGGCTTCCTGGGGCTGTGGTGGTGGTATATGTACGAGGACTGGCACAATGATCTCTACATCATTGACGATCAGACCCTCACCCGCATTCACCGCCGCCCCCTGTGGCTGCAGGACGAAAAAAGCACGATCCTGATCCGCAATATTCAGGGCGTGAATGTCTCTATCAGAGGTATCTGGCAGAAGATGCTCAATTACGGCACGGTCACGATCCAGACTGCCGCCGATGAAGATGCCGGCAACAGCGCCAGTACCGGCGAAATCGAGTTCCCTTATATCTACAAGCCGCATGCCCTCCAGGAGGATATCCTGCGCCGCCAGCGGGAAGAAGTCGAAGAGAAGGAGCAGGACGACATGGATCGCCTTGCCGAGGAGATTGCCCGCTGGCTGGCCGTCTACCATCAGGCCACCCACCCGGATGATTTCGACACGTCCCACGGTGGATATGATCTGGATAAAGGGCGGGCGGGATAGGAGAAAGCTGTGGATGAATAAAGGGATATTGTGGATAAGTGGCTTAAATTTGGGGATGATTTGGGATAAGTGTGGATAATTTGGGAAAATTGCTTGACATCGAACAGCAGTTCGCCTATACTGGGGGCAGACTATAGAACTGATGTGCGAGGATGACCCTCATGAGTTATGACGACGCTGAACTTGATGCACTGTACGATCTGCTCTCCGACCGCCAAAAAGCCATCCTGGATTTCGTCGAACGCTTCATAAACGAGCAGGGCTATCCGCCGACTATTCGGGAGATCGGGGAAGCCTGCAACATCACATCCACCTCGGTGGTCAATTACAACCTCAAGAAGCTGGTTGCCGAGGGCTGGCTGGAACGCGCGGCGGAGAAGTCACGCGGCATCCGGCTGGTGCGTCACCGCGATTCTGCCAAACAAATGGCCGTTCGGGCTGCCGAGGCCCTGAACGTGGCGCGTGTGCCGCTGGTAGGGCGGATTGTCGCCAGTGAGCCGGTCATGCTGCCGGGGGATGATTTCGGGCAGTATTATGATCCGGACGTGGACACAATTGAAGTTTCCAAAGACATGCTGCACGGCCTAGCCCCTGGTGAGGTCTTCGCCCTGCAGGTGCAGGGCAAGTCCATGATTGACGCGCTGATTGATGACGGCGATGTGGTCATCCTGCGCAGGCAGAAGACCTGCAACGACGGCGACCTGGTGGCCGTCTGGCTGCCGGAGCGCAACGAAACGACACTCAAGGCCTTTTATGATGAAGGGACACGCATCCGACTTCAGCCGCGCAATCCCTCCATGAAGCCGATCTATGTCCACCCCAACAACTGCCAGATTCAGGGCAAGGTGCTGGGTGTGATCCGGATGCTGTAGAGGCCGATTTCAAGGAAAAAACACGCCGGGAGCACATGTCCCGGCGTGTTTTTTGTTGCGCTGCTGACGCCCAGACGCTCAAGCCCCGTTGCGGAACCAAGCGATGGTGCGTTCCAACCCCTCGCGGAAGCTCACCTGCGGCTCAAAGCCGAGCAGACGGCGGGCCTTGCTGATGTCCGCACGGGAGTGGCGGATGTCACCGGGGCGTGGGTCGGTGTGCACCGGCTGGATGTCCGTCCCCAGAATGTCGTTGATCGCCGCGATCAGCTCCAGCAGGGAAGTACGATCCCCACAGGCCAGATTGATGACTTCCCCGGCGGCAGCGGCAGGCGCTTTGCAGGCCAGCAGGTTGCCGTGCACCACGTTGTCAATATAGGTGAAGTCGCGGCTTTGCCCGCCATCGCCGAAGACCGTCGGCGGACGGTCATCCAGCATGGCCGTGACGAAGAGCGGGATCACCGCCGCGTACTGGCTGGTAGGGTCCTGGCGCGGGCCGAAGACGTTGAAGTAGCGCAGGGCCACCGTTTCCAGCCCGTACACGTGGTAAAAGGCCTGGCAGTAGTACTCCCCGGCCAGCTTGGCCGCAGCGTAGGGGGAAAGCGGCTGCGGCCTCATGTCCTCACTTTTGTATTCGCCCTGAATTTCGCCGTAGGCAGATGACGACGCCGCATAGACCACCCGCTGCACGCCTGCCTGACGCGCCGCGTCCAGCACGTTGATCGTACCGTTGACGTTGGCGTCATGCGTGCCCAGCGGATCGTCCACGCTGCGTGGCACGGAGGGAATGGCCGCCTGGTGCAGCACGTAATCCACGCCGGCCATCGGCGCGTCCAGCGCGCTGCGGTCGGTGATGTCCAGCTCATAGAAATCAATCTGATCGCGCAGGTGCGCGATGTTCTCCGGCTTGCCGGTGGCGAAGTTGTCAATCACCCGGACGGTGTGCCCGGCCCGTACCAGTGTCTCCACAATATGCGACCCAATGAATCCCGCGCCGCCCGTGACCAGATATGTCTCACTCATAAATCAATCACCTGCCTGTTGATGAATACGAAAACGTTCTAACCCGATAAATGCTGCCAGCGCCAGTGCCGCCGTCAGCCCGACGATGATCAGGGCCACATCCGGCGTGCTGCGGTTGACAATGACAGCGTCCAGACCCAGTAAAACACATGCACCATATAATACCAGCACCGCCCGGCGCGGGCTGAGGCCCATCTGTGTCAGCCGATGCGAGGTGTGATCTTTGCCTGCCTGCCAGGGCGGGCGGCCTTCACGCAGCCGGGTGAAGATGACCAGCGAGATGTCAAAGATCGGCAGCCCCAGCACCAGCACCGGCACCGACCATGTGGTGATGCTCAACGGCGAGTTGAAGCGCAGCTTGATCGCCAGCACGGAGAGCATGAATCCCAGCACCAGGCTGCCCATATCGCCCATAAAAATGCTGGCCGGGTTGAAGTTGAAGATCAGGAAGCCGATGGCGGAGCCGCCCAGCGCCGCCGCCAGGCTGGCGACCAGCCCCTGCCCTTCCCGCAGAGCCAGCACAAAGAAAAAGGCCGCCGCGATGCCCGTCAGCCCGGCGGCGAGGCCGTCCATGTTGTCCAGAAAATTGACGGCGTTGGTGATGGCGACCACCCAGA
>JALSTC010000063.1 GCA_026983935.1 Ardenticatenia bacterium | reverse complement strand
TTCAGGTCACCGTGCTGGACTACGATGTCACTCCCCATGTACGGGTCATGCTGGATATCCTCCGCAAAACCGACCTGCTGGTAGACGCCACACAGCGGCCCGATGCCAGCCGCTGCATCATTCCCAACGAATGGATCAGCCATATGCCGGAGCATGCTGTACTGCTTGATCTTTCGGTGGACCCATACGAGTGCAATTCGGACACACCATCTGTCAAAGGGATCGAAGGCATTCCCCAGGGCGATCTGAACCAATATGTCTTTGAGCCTGACGATCCGGCATTTGATGCTCTTCCATCCTGCATTGATACCACTTACCGCCGCACCTCAGTATCCTGCTACTCCTGGCCCGGCATTCATCCCAGGGCCTGCATGGAGACGTACGGGCGACAGATCGCGCCCGTGATGCGCACACTGAGCGAAGTGGGCGGCGTCCAGAACATCAATCCGCAGGGCAACTATCTAGAGCGTGCCATCGCCCGTGCGATGCTGTCACGCTGGTGAGTAGGCCAAAACACCCCACCAACGGGGTCTGGAGGAGGCGTTTATAAGCGAAAACAGGTAGAAAAAGGAGAAGAACCATGACTGCCATCATAACAGTTGGTCTTCCCCGCATGATGAAAGAGACCGGGGAACGCCGCATCTTCCTGCCCGATTTCGTCCGTTATCTCACTGATCTCGGCGCAACTGTCTTTCTAGAGGAAGGCTACGCGGAAGATGGCGGCTACACCTTCGCCGATTACCGGAAAGTCACGGATGCCGTGCACTTGTGCAGCCGGGAAGAAGCCTTCCGAAAAGAGCTGGTTCTGGTCTTGCGTTCGCCTGAAGAAAATGAATTTTCCATGCTGATGCCGGGCAATATCCTGATGTCCATGCTGCACTACCCCACACGTACACACCGTGTGGAACTGCTGAAAAGCCTCGGTGTAAACGCGATCTCATTAGATGGCATTGTCAACGATCAGAACGTCCGCCTGGTAGAGAATATGAAGGCGGTGGCCTGGAACGGTCTGGAAGCCGCATTTGATGAACTGGAAAAACGCTGGCCCGGTCTGCGCCGCAAAAACGGCGGCCCATTCAAAGTACTGATCCTCGGTACGGGCATGGTCGGCAAACATGCCGCAGACGCCGCCACGAAACTCGGACGAGTCGAGCGTAACAACCGCCACATCGCTGAAGGCGGGCCAGGGGCCATTGCCCTATCCGTCGGGCGCAACATCACTGGCAGCCCGGAAACTATGCGCGCGCTTATGCAGCAGGCGGATATACTTGTGGATGCCACTCAGCGGCGCGATCCTTCGCAGCCCGTCATTCCAAATGCCTGGATCGCCTGGCTGCCGGAACATGCGATTATCGTTGATCTGTCTGTTGATCCCTACCTGCTGGATGATGTGCCGCCGGTCGTGCGCGGCATCGAAGGCATCCCCCAGGGCAACCTGGACAAATACGTCTTCACGCCAGATGATCCGGCATGGGAAACGCAGATTCCGGCGGGGATTCCCTGCAACAACCGGCGCACGACTGTTTCCTGCTATTCATGGCCGGGCATTTACCCGGAAGCATGCATGAAGCACTACGCCACCCAGCTTGAGCCACTCATGGCCGTACTGCTGGAAAAAGGTTATGCGGGGCTGTCTCCAGATGGCAGTTACTTTGAACGGGCACTGTACCGTGCCACGCTGCACGGCTGGCTGAAGCAGCACGAACAGATCGCGCTCCCGCAGCAGATGCGATCATATTCGGAAGAAGCAGCCGCCAGATAGTGGGACGGCTTATTCCTGCGGGGCATGGATGGGAACGTATTTTCCTTGACATGCCCCCCACCCCGGTGCTAAAGTTGAGCTGACAATCGCATAGCAGCTCCGGTCAGGGTGTCCTTTGCCCCGGATGGCAGGACATAATGGCGAAGTCGGTGCAAGTCCGACGCTGCCCCGCAACGGTAACCTGAAAGCTGTATAGTTCAGGAAGCCCGGTCGCCCGCCCTGACTCGAGTTCCAGCCTTCGCGGAGGGGGGTTCGGGACTGTGGCAGCCGCCACGAGGACAACCGGCACAAACCGCCGGAAGACTCCAACCAGAATCCCGCTCTGCAAAATCGCACGGAGCGGGCCTTGTTTTTCAATCGCGCAGATCACCCCCATACGTTTCTTCTGGCCGACAGGCCCGTTGCCACACGCCTGGTACTGATCAGCGGTCTGCTGCTGATCCTGCTGCTGGCTGCCATCACGCTGTCGGTGGCAAATGGCTCTTCCAACATCCCCTATGGCGACGTAGCCCGAATCCTGCTTCAGGGCCTCGGCCTGCCGGGCATGGGGGAATACCCCGATTCCCAGGTGCGAATCGTCATCCTGATCCGGCTGCCGCGTGCTCTGGTGGGAGCGCTGGTCGGGGCGGCGCTGGCGATCTCCGGCGCGACAATGCAGAGCATCTTCCGCAATCCACTGGCTGACCCCGGCATCATCGGAGTCAATGCCGGAAGCGGCCTGGGCGCTGTCATTGCGCTGACAACCGGTCTTGCCACAGGCGGTTTGTGGATACTGCCGATCTTTGCTTTTGCCGGTGGAATGACCGCCGCCCTGATCGTCTACACCCTCTCACTGGTACAGGGGCGCACACAGGTCCCCACGCTGCTGCTGGCCGGAGTAGCCCTGAATTCTTTTCTGGGGGCAGTTACCTCGGCCATCATGCTGCTGGGTGCTGATTACGGCGAAGTACAGGCCATCCTCACCTGGCTGGTCGGTGGACTGCGTGGACGCGGGCAGCCGCATCTTCAGGTGATCGCCCTCCCCATCCTGCTGGGAATACTCCTGCTGTATGCCTTCAGCCGCGATCTCAATCTGCTCCTCCTCGGCGAGGAAACAGCGCAGGGGCTGGGCGTGAACGTCCCCCGCACACGTTTTACGCTGCTCCTACTGGCCTCGCTGCTGACGGGCACAGCCGTCAGCATTGCGGGCGGCATCGGCTTTGTCGGGTTGATCGTGCCTCATGCACTGCGGCTGATTATCGGCCCGGACTACCGCGTCCTGCTGCCAGCCAGTGCACTGGGGGGCGCTGTGCTGCTGGTGCTGTGCGATACTGTCGCCCGGCTGATCATCCAGCCAGCAGAAATACAGGTCGGTCTGATCACGGCCATGCTCGGCGCGCCGTTCTTCCTGTTTCTGCTGTGGCGGAACCGCCGCCAGATCACCGCTATTTGACCATTCAAACAGGCGCTTTTAACCAATAAGGAGAGAGAAACCATATGAACACACGACAATGCCCCCGACTGCTGATCGCCGTGGTGCTGCTCGCACTGTTGGCTGGCCTCATCGGCACACAGGCACCTGCCGCCGCGCAGGGTGGCGAATGGCCGCGTACCGTCGTGGATGCCGCTGGCAATGAAATCACCCTGCAAGCGCCGCCGGAGCGCATCGCCAGCGTGACTCTGGCCTCCGACGAGATTCTGCTCTCGCTTGTGGATCCATCACGCCTGATCGGAGTAACCAATCTGGCCGGTGACCCCGGCATCAGCAACGTCGCAGCGCTGGTCGGGCATATTCCCAACGTGCTCACGGCAGATCCGGAGCTGTTGATCAGTCTGGAGCCTGATCTGGTGATCATCGCTACATGGACAGATGCCGCCGTCGTTGAGCAGCTACGTGAAGCCGGGCTGACCGTCTTCATGATGCCCTCTCCAGTCGGTCTGGATGCCATCCGGGAAGCAGTACTTTTGATCGGTAATGTCGTCGGGGAAGAGACGGCAGCAGCGGCGCTGATCGAGGAGATGGACGCAAGAATCGCGGCTGTCTCCGACGCAGTGGAAGGGGTCGATCCGCTTCGTGTGCTGTACCTGACACCGGGAGGCTACACCAGTGGCAGCCCTTCCACCATCACCGAGGTCATTGCAGCCGCCGGGGGCATAGATGTCGCCGCAGAAGCTGGCATATCGCAGTTCGAGCCGATCAGCGACGAATTCATTCTGGAGCAAGACCCGGACGTGATCCTGCTGAGCGGCTGGACGCCCTGGGACCCGACATTTGTTGATGACTTTGAGAGCAATCCAGTTTACAGTGGGATGAGTGCCGTGCAGAACGGGCGTGTTTATGTCGTCAGCGACGCCCACATGACCACAACCAGCCACTACATCGCCGAAGGCGTGGCAGATACTGCGGCGCTGCTGTATCCGGACCGCTACCCGGCCTATCCGATGACCGTTACCGATGCCATTGGAAACACTGTCACCATCGCGGAGCGGCCCGAAGCCATTGCCAGCCTGACCCTGAGCACAGACGAAATCCTGACCGGCCTGCTGGCGGACGAACCGGAGCGGCTGGCTGGCATGACCTATGTGATTGATGATCCCTCTAACAGCAATCTGGCAGGCACCGATGCGCTGGCCGCCTTCACCGAGACTCGCGTCGAGGCCGATCCGGAGCAGTTAATCGCGCTCGATCCCGACCTGGTTTTCGCCGCCACCTTCACGGATGAAGCCGTCCTGACCCAGCTTACCGAAGCAGGCATCACCGTTGTCACCATTGGCGGTTTCAACAATGTGGCCTCAATCCTGGACAACATTGCCTTTGTCGGTGATGTCATCGGCACACGAACAGCCGCGCAGACGCTGATCGGCAGCCTGACCGATCGCCTGGAAGCCGTCGCCGGTGTGGTGTCAGCAGTGGAATCGCCGACCAGCGCGATCTATCTTTCCACAGACAACTGGATCGCCGGATGCCAGACCACACTGGACGACGTGATCACCCGCGCCGGTGGGATCAATGCCGCCTGTGCTGCCGGGATTGTGGATTGGAACCAGGTAGATACCGAAACGCTCCTGACACTCAACCCGGATGTGATTGTATTCTCCTCCTGGGTGGATGTGGATGCGTGGCTGGCGGATGAAGCCGTTCAGGGGCTGGCAGCCGTGCAAAATGAGCGCCTGGTTGTCGGTAACGATGCCCATCTCGGTGCGGTCAGCCAGTACATCGTGGATGGGGTGGAAGATATGGCCGCCATCCTCTACCCCGATCTATTCGCGGAATAGCAAACCAGGCAGTACCCCATGCAATAAAAACTGCCCGGCCACAGGGTCGGGCAGTTACCTTCTATTCGACCGGCGACTTCCACTAACTAACGCCGCGGACCTGCGCTGCGGACGGCCTCGGAAACCACATCCTCAAACTGCGCAAAGTTCTCGTGGAACAGCTCCGCGAGCTTCGCCGCCTGCGCGTCATACGCCGCTTT
>JALSTC010000062.1 GCA_026983935.1 Ardenticatenia bacterium | reverse complement strand
GAAATGGAAGAAATTGACGCGGACTGCTGCGGCATCGCCGGAACATATGGCTACAAAGCGGAAAAACGGGACATCGCGGAGGCGGTCGGGCAGCCGATTGTGGCGCATGTCTGCGGCGGCGGGTACAACACGGTGATCTGCGATACGGAAACCTGCCGCTGGCAGATCACCTCACTGACCGGCGCGGAGACCTTCCACCCGGTGTTTCTGGTGGCAGAGGCCTATGGGCTGAAGATGGCGGAAATTGACGACCCGCCGATTATGCTCAGGCTCCCTACAGACCAGCGGCAGTGAGGTTGCGCCGGGCCTTCCACAGCATAAGGGAAAGAGGCGGGGCACGGTCGTGTGATCGCGCCCCGTCGATCGCTGTAAGAAACGGTGCTATTCTTCCGCCCAGCCGCGTGCCCGCTCAACGGC
The DNA here is from genome assembly GCA_026983935.1 of Ardenticatenia bacterium. Classification (GTDB taxonomy): domain Bacteria; phylum Chloroflexota; class Anaerolineae; order Aggregatilineales; family Ch27; genus JALSTC01. The sequence continues at coordinate 4,810 of JALSTC010000062.1, read as the reverse complement.
TTTGTGCCATCCGGCATAGAGCGCCTCACGCTGGTCGGCGCTCATCTGCGGCGTGAACTCCCTGTCCACGCGCCACTGCCCGGCGACTTCATCCGCCGAGGCCCAGACACCCGTCGCCAGCCCGGCCAGATATGCCGCACCGAGAGCCGTCGTTTCGGTGACGGCGGGACGCTGCACCGGCACGCCCAGAATATCGGCCTGCATCTGCATCAGCACATCATTGACCACCGCGCCGCCGTCCACGCGCAGCACTTCCAGATCGATACCCGAATCGGCCACCATGCTCTGGACAAGATCACGGCTCTGAAAGCAGATGCTCTCCAGCGTGGCGCGGACGAGATGGGCACGGGTTGTGCCGCGTGTCAGGCCGACGATCGTACCGCGTGCGTAGGGGTCCCAGTACGGCGCGCCCAGCCCGACGAACGCCGGAACCACGTACACGCCGCCGGAATCGGGCACACTGGCGGCCAGGTCGGCAGTTTCCGCCGCATCCTCAATCAGGCCCAGCCCATCACGCAGCCACTGCACCGCCGCCCCGGCAATGAAGACGCTGCCCTCCAGCGCGTAAATCATCGGGCTGTCGCCGATCTGCCAGGCAACGGTGGTCAGCAGTCCGCTTTTGGAATGGATGGCCTGCGGGCCGGTGTTCATCAGCAAAAAGCAGCCCGTGCCGTAGGTATTCTTGCTCTGCCCCGGCGAAAAGCACGACTGCCCAAAAGTCGCCGCCTGTTGATCGCCCGCGATCCCGGCGATGGGAATCGCCGCGCCGAACAGATCGGGCGTGGTTTCGCCGTAAACCAGGCTGGACGGCCTGACTTCCGGCAGCAGGCTGCGCGGGATGTTCAGGCGGGCCAGAATTTCATCGTCCCATTGGCGGGTGTGTATGTTATAAAGCAGGGTGCGGCTGGCGTTGCTGACATCGGTGATGTGCAAACGCCCACCGCTCAGATTCCAGACCAGCCACGAGTCGATCGTGCCGAAGGCCAGTTCGCCCTGTTCGGCCCGTTCCCGGACGCCAGGGACGTTGTCCAGCAGCCAGGCAACCTTTGTGCCGGAGAAATAGGCATCGGTGACCAGACCGGTCTTCTCCCGGATCACGGCATCGAAGCCCTCAGCCTTGAGCTGATCGCACATGGCAGCAGTGCGGCGGCACTGCCAGACAATGGCGTTATAGACCGGCTCCCCGGTGGCCCGATCCCAGATGACGGTCGTTTCGCGCTGGTTGGTCAGGCCAATGGCCACCACATCCGCAGCCGAAACTCCGGCCTTTTGCAGCACGGCCTGCGCGACGTCCCGCTGCGTCTGCCATATTTCGCGTGCGTCATGCTCCACCCAGCCGGGCTGTGGATAATGCTGGGTGAATTCCTGCTGCACGCTGGCAAGCGGCACACCGCTTTCATCAAACAGAATGGCACGGGAACTGGTCGTGCCCTGATCAAGGGCCAGTATATATCGAGGCATCGTCTATCACTCTTTTCAATGCGCATACACAAGCTCATCTTATGTGAAGGCAAGTGCCCTCCCGCTCCACTGTAATAACAGGCGGCGGGCCTGTCAAACCTCAGATAAATTCAGTGCGAAATTGGTAACTGGTCAAGAGTTGCGCTTTGCCTCATAATAAGGAGTGCATCATGCATCCGTGATCGAAACGGGCAAGAGCAAACCACGATGGTCATTGATACCGGTATCGCACTCCTGCAGCGTCTGCTGACGCTGATCAACTCCTCCGCAGGACCGCACGCGGTCTTTGCGGGCATCGCCGATTCGGCGCTGGTGATGCTGGAGGCAGACGGTATTGCCATCTTCGAGTACGTCGAAGTACAGAATGCTTTTTCCCTGGCAACAGCCCGCAACCTTTCGCTGGAAGCCCAGGTGCAGGTCATGCAGGCGCTCACCCGCCGCATTCCAGAAGGCGGCGACTGGCTGACCCGGCTGTGCCTGACCGAAAACTGGGGTGAAAAGCTGCAGCAGCAGGAACGCAGTGTGGCCGACGATATGCGTGACATGGCCACGATGATCACGATGCCGCTGCGCACCAGCGCCGGGAAGCTGCTGGGCATGCTGGCCGTTTTCTATCGTGATCCGGGACGCGCCGCTGGACAGCAGCAGGTGCTCGCCTCTCTACTGGGAGGGCTGGCCTCCGTCGCGCTGGAAAACGCGCTGCTTCATCGAGCGGAGCGTCACCGCGCCGATTTTCTCAACGACGTGCTGCGTATGGGCGACACGCTGCAGGTAGATCAGTCGCTCGATTCGGTCCTGCAGCAGACCGTCGAGATCATTGCGGAAACGCTGGGCTGGCAGACCGTGGTGACCGTGCTGCTTGACCGTGACAGCGGCGTCATGCGGCTGGCGGCCTGGCATTCGACCGATCCGGCTATGAGCAGCTACTTCGAACACACCACGCGGGAACTGCCCTGGCCGCGGCACAACACCTGGCTGTGGCGTCGCCCGGAGTTCAAGATCAGCCGCTCCTATTTTGTGGATCACCACAAGCCGGAAGCAGCCGAAGTGATCCCCGGCCTTCATGCCAACCCCTTCTTGAAGAAAAACGGTTCACCTGCGTCCACCATCTCCAGGAACCAGTGGCATCATGATGATTTCCTGATCGTGCCCCTGACTTCGCGGGGCATGGAGATCGGCTGGATAGCAGTTGACGCCCCGCGTGACCTCCGCCGCCCATCGCTGGCCCGCATTCAGGAATTGGAGATTTTCGCCGACCGGCTGGCGCAGGCCATCGTCAACACCCGGCTCTACAATGAAACCGAGCACGAGCGCCTCAAGCTGGTGACGGTGCTGGACGGCATCACTGATGGCGTGATTGCATTTGATACGCAGGGTAAGCTCCTGTTCTGCAACCGGGCAGCCGAACGCCTGCTGGGCATGACCCTCCCCCAGATTCCCGGCGCGTCAATGGAGGCCATGCTGATCGATTCGCCGCTGCGTGATTTCCTGATGGAAGAAGACGGCACTGCAACAAAATCCGGGGAGCTGCAGCTACCGGAGCAGAAGCGCACCCTGTTTGTGAATGTCGCGCCGCTGGCTTACACCGGGCGCGTGGTGCTGATGCGGGATATCACCTACTTTACGGAAATGGAGCGGCTGCGTCTGGAGCTGCTCAGCAGTCTCAGCCATGATCTGAAAAGCCCCCTGACGGCTATCAATGTCACGGCGGCTCTGATCGAGCGGGCCGGGCACCTGAACGTGCGCCAGCAGGAATACGTGGAGCGGCTGCGCGGCACCGCCCAGCGGGCTGTGGGCATGGTCAGCGACCTGCTCGACCTCGCCCGCCTGGAGGCTGCTTCCCGCCTGACACAGGGACTCTGCCAGATTCCCGACATTGTCAGCGATGTGATTGCCGAAATGCAGTTCCACGCCGACGAGGGGCGGGTAACCCTCATTTCCGAAGTGCCGGAAGACCTGCCGGACATCTACGGTGACGTCGTGCGTCTGCGGCAGGCATTGATGAACCTGGTTGGCAATGCCATAAAATATACGCCGCCCGGCGGACGGGTGACCATCGGCGCCGCAGCGACCGACACAGAGATTGCCGTCTGTGTGCAGGATACCGGCGTTGGCATTCCAGAAGAGCACCTGCCCTATATCTTCGACCGCTTCTACCGCGTGAATCCCGAAACCAGCGTGGAGGGCACTGGCCTGGGCCTGACCATCGCCCGCACCGTGATCGAACGGCACGGCGGGCGCATCTGGGTGAACAGCGTCAAAGGCGAAGGAAGCAGCTTCTACTTCACCCTGCCGCGCCGCGATCACCTTGATAATCCGGAGTCACCGGGCGAAAATAGTTAATCGTCTGCACCTGCGAACACGATAAGAGCATACCGTGAGCACCGAAATATTTACGCTACCCCAGCTTTATTACCGCCCCGGCACTGCACGGGACACCGGTGGGAAAATCCTGGCAGCCTCGCCCGGCGTCACCTCCGAGCAGATGGAGGAGTGCCGTCGCCTTGCCCCACTGCTGCCGCCGCCATTGGCGAGTCACCCCGACGGCGCAATCGGCTTCTTCCGGGGGCAAACAGTGGATTTCATTCTGGCCCATGCACACCACGATACCGAGGGACGTCCCCGCGTGCAGTACGTGCTCATACCCGCCGATCTGGCACGTCAGATCGCCGGGCGTGCCCCCCTGCTGCAAAAGCTGGCCAACTCAAATGTGCTGCCGGACAATGCCAGCAGTGCCGCGCCGCTGACGTTCGCCGCACCGCCGCTCCCTACAGCAGAGGAAGAAGTGGACAGCCTGATGGACTTCCTCCTCACCGTGCAGGATGACTTTCAGGTCGTGGAAAACCTGCTTGCCGGATTGATCCAGGGCGTACCGCTGAGTATTTTGCATGGGCCGGAAGACCTCACCGCACAACTGGCGTTCATCCAGGGCCTGCTGACCCTGCTGCCGGTGCCGGCACGCTTCGGCGTGACCTTCGCCTCGTTCGCCCGCCGCCTGGAAGCAGCCCCCATCCAGATCGCATTCGTGGAGGCTCCGCCACCGGCAGGCAGTCTGTGCTACGACATGAAAAGCGGCGAACTGCTGGGCGAGCCGCCAGAAGACCCTTACAGTCATTTCATCGTCCGCCAGCTTCGGCTTGACCCGCAGATCGCCGAGGAACAGATGCTGGCCCTGACCCGCACGGCAGGCTGGCGGCTGACTCGCGGAGAGTCGCTGGCGGAGGCCCTGGGCTGGGCCGCCCGGCGCGCGGCGCTGGACGCCGCCGTCACCGAAGGACAGCCCGCCGACAGCGGCATGGTGGCCGCTGTACTGGGGGAAGACCCCACGCTCGATGATGAGCTGCGTGTG
>JALSTC010000061.1 GCA_026983935.1 Ardenticatenia bacterium | reverse complement strand
CGCCCGGTCAGACGGCCCGCGTGGAAGTGCGGCTCTCGCGCGGCCTGAAGATCAACGGCCGCTCAAGGATCAAGCTGACCGTGCAGGGTGGCACGGCAGGCCTGATCATTGATGTGCGCGGGCGGCCTTTGCCGCTGCCGCGTCAGGCGGAGGTGCGTGCCCGTCTGTATCCGCGCTGGGTCGCCGGGACGAAAGCCCAGGTCAGGCTCCGCGTGGATGAAGTGGACGCGGCAGACATTGATGCCCGTGAACTCGGCAAGGTCGAGGTTTCCACCGAGGCAGAGGTCGTTGAAGCGGCTCCGGAAGCAGTCCCCGCCAATGGCGAGACGGAAGGCGAAACCCCGCCGCGGCGGCGCTGGCGGCTTTTTGGGCGGCGCAGAAAGGCGCAGCCGGAGGAAGCGCAGGAAGAAGCAGTCGTTGATGAACTGCCCTTGATGGTTGACCTGGCTGAAGAAGAACAGGAAGCGCCCGCTGCGGAAGAAGCGGCTGAGAGCGAGCTGGATACGCTGGTTGACGACCTGCGGCTGGAGGAAAAGCCGAAGAAGCGCCGCTTCTTCCGGCGTTGAGGTGGCAGAGAATAGGGGCGGCAGCGCCTGCGCCGCCGATTGCAGCGTCTGTGTGCTTCCTGTATGATTGGGTGCACCGCCTGCGTGACCGGTGACTGAAGGTTGACGATGGCTCAATACTATCCGGATCAAACCGTGATCATGCCCATGACCACCATCCGACGGGAGCGGCTGCTGCCTGACGATGCGGTGGGTGAGGTGCTTGTGCGCGAAGGCGAGCGGGTCAGCGCTGTGACGCCGGTTGTGAGCGGAGTCCGTGCCCAACGCTATGTCATTCTCGATCTGGCCCGCCTGCTTGGTGTGGACGATCCGGAGGAGTTGGAGAGCCTTGTGCATGTGGGCGTCCCGGAATTTGTCAAACGGGGCGATGTCATCGCGGGTGACAGGAAGAAAAAACGCGGTCTGGTGCGCTGCCCCGTGGATGGCTATGTCTCGCAGTTCATGAACGGACGTCTCATCCTGCGGACCGGTCTGGAAGAAGTGACGGTGCGGGCCGGTTTTGACGCACTGGTGGCCTCTGTGCGCGGCAACCGCGGCGTGCTGCTGGAAACATCCGGGGCGCTGGTGCAGGGGGTGTGGGGCAATGGCCGGAGCCATTTTGGCGTGCTGCAGATGGAACCGGAAGGGGGGCTTGCCGGGCTGGAAGTGGACGAATTCTCCACCGAATGGCGCGGGGCCATTGTACTCGTTGCCGGGCAGTTGACCGGCGTGGCGATCAAGAAGGCGGTGGCCCAGGGAATCGGGGGGATCGTTGCGCCGGGCATGTCTGCCGACTTGCGCGAAATCGCGCTCGCCCGCAAAATACCTATAATGTTGACAGATGGCTTTGGTGCGGAACACATGAGTTCGACGGTTTACAATGTGCTGGCGGAAAATGCCGGGCGGCAGGTGGCGCTGAATGCTCACCGCCCGCAGCGCTGGGCAAAAGACCGTCCGGAAGTCATTGTGCCTCTGGCGCGGGACAGCCTGCCGCCAGCGCCGCAGCGTGACACCCCCCTGCGGGTGGGCGCGGCGGTGCGCATCACGCGCCAGCCGTTCATGGGGGTCGTTGCCAGGGTGACCGGCTTGCCCGGCACACCCCGTGTGATTGATAATGGACTGCGGCTGCCTGTGGCAGAAGTGACATTACCAAGCGGGCGTAAGGCCCTGGTCCCGCTGGCGAATCTGGAACTTTTTGGGCAGGGTTAGCGCCCCCGTGGTGGAGACGGCCCGGCACGGCGAAGGAGAAGATAATGACCGACGACTTTGATCCTTTTGGCAGCGACAGCGAAGACTTCAACCCCTTTGGGGATGAAGAGGAGGGCTTCGGCGATTTCGACGATCTCGAACTCGGCGACGAAGAAGACGTCCCGGAGTTCGGGGAGGAAGAGCCGACCGGCGCCGGTGAAGCGACCCTGTTCGGGCTGAATCGCAACTTTGTCCTGATCGGGGGCGTTATTGCCCTTGTAATCTGTGTGGCCATCGGCGGGCTGCTGCTGGTGATCCTCAGCAACCAGGGGCCGACGGACGTTGATCTGACCGTGACCAGCGTCTTGGCGACCAACACGGCGGTGCGGGTGGCGCTTGACCTGACCGAAACGCGCAACGCGATCACCAATACGCCAACGCCTACCTTCACCCCGACGGCAACCTTCACGCCCACCAATACCGCCACGCCGACCGAAGCGCCGCCGACACCAACACAGGCTGTAATTTTCGTCACGCCTACCGGCGGGCAGGGCGGGGGCGGCATCAGTCAGGATGCCATTGCCCAGACGGCCACTGCCCTGGCGGCAATCCTGGGCGGCGGATCCCCGACGCCAGAAGTGGGCGGCGGCTTTGTCACGCCGACGCCGGCTGTTGGCGGGCCTGTGGCAACGGCGCTCCCGACGACCGGCCTCTTTGATGAGATCGGCACCGATGGTGGCGTGAACGGGCTGGCAACGGCAGGATTGGCCGCGCTGGGTCTGGCAGCCGTGATCGTGGCGGCCCGCCGCCTGCGGAAGCGCTAGCCGATCAACCGCCGTGCGCTATAATTGCAGATCAGCATCAGGCCGGGTGTGCAGCGATGCCCGGCCTCTCTTTGTGAGTGATTTTTTAGTGTGATGTGAACTGGCCGAATCGATGGTTGCCAACGTACAGACTCCCTATCGTGAGCACGATCTCCGGGCTGTCCTGCAGCTTCTGGCGGATGGCTACTGTGTGGCCGTCGTTGGCCTGAGCAATTTCGGCAAATCCACCCTGCTGCGCAGCCTGCAGTCATCTTCAGCCGCCGAATATTTCCACAGCCTGACCGATTCCCCGGCGCTGTTTGTCTATGTAGACTGCAACCGGATGCTGGAGCTTTCGCCGCGCGGTTTCTTTGAGGCCACGCTGCGGGCCGTTCTGGAGGCCCTGCCTGCGGAGGCCGCAGCGCTGCGGGAGGCGGTGGATATGCATTACCAGACGGTGGTTGCGCCGCCCAATGATTTCGCCGCACCGCTGGCCTTCAATGACGCCCTGATGGCGTTGGTTGAGGAAGATTCCCGGCGGGTGATTCTGCTGCTGGATGAATTCGATGAGGTGCTGACGGGCATCGAGCCGCGCATCCTGCTCAATCTGCGCGCCCTGCGGGATAAATACGGCACGGACTTGAGCTATGTGATCGCCTCGGTTGTGCCACCTTCGCAGAGCCGCCCGGATGAACACATCGTCGAATTTGCGGAGATGTTCGCCGTCGGCAAGTATTACCTCGGGCCACTCTCTGAGGAAGACACCCGCCGGATGGCGGCGGAGCTGTTCACAGCCGCTGATGACGCGCTCGACGATCCTGAGGGCGATTTCATCGTGCAGGAAGCGGGCGGCCATCCGGTGTTGATTGAAGCCGTGGCACGCATCCTGCTGCAGGTGGAAAGCGGCGCGCCGCAGCCCTACCAGCAGAAAGCCTTTGATCTGGCGTATGAAGCGCTGGAGAACGACCGTCTCATTCTGGAAGAGCTGACCCATCTGTGGGATCAGCTTTCTCCTCAGGAACAGCAGGCCGTCATAGACTTTTCGCTGTCCGGGCGTCTGACCGATGAGGCCCGTCAGCGTTTGCAGCGGCGGGGCCTGCTGCGCGGCGGCGATCAGCCGCAGTTGTTCGGGCAGCTTTTCGCACGTTTCGCCCGCCGCAAGGCGCTTGCCCGGCGCGGTGTCCCGCGTGGCGTCTGGGTGGATACCGACGCGGGCGAGGTCTGGGTGGACGGCGTGCCCGTGCCAACGCTGACCGAACTGGAATACCGTCTCCTGCTGCTGCTTTATGGGCGGCTGGACAAAATCTGTGATAAGTACCAGCTTGTTGAGGCCGTCTGGGGCCAGGAATACATTGACGAAGTGGATGATGCCCGCATCGAGAAGCTGGTCAGCCGCCTGCGCACCAAGCTCGAAGATCACCCTGATGCTGCCCGCTACCTGATCACCGTCCGGGGGCGCGGATATAAACTTTCCAGCGTGCCGGAGACGCCCTCATAAGTGGTTAATTGGTGAAAAATTAACTAAAATTCCAAAGTTAATGGTATACTCAAGAGTAGAATTTTAGGTATAGAAGGAACGTATACGGCGTGTTTCTTCTATTCTATCTACCAGTTCCGGTGAGTCGAGGATGTAGACACCTGCCATGCTGCCCGTTCTACCTCGCTTCAGAGATCGGCCCGCTCATGTCCCACTGATATGGCTGGCTGGCGGAACGCTGCTGTATCTCCTGCTTTTCTTCCTGCTATATCCGCAGTTTGGCCCTTTGATGACGGCGCTGGCTTTCATACCGGTGACCGTGGCCTCCTGGTTGATGGGCATCCGGGCCGGGATCATCGCCGGGATGGTGGCCATCGGTTTTAACCTCCTGCTGCTGTCCGCAGTCAGCACGCAGGCGGTGAACCTGGTGCTGCACCGCTCCCTGCTTCCACATTCGTTGCTGGTGCTGCTGGGCGGCCTGGCTGGCTGGGCCAGCGAACTGGTGGATCGCGTGCACCAGCAGGCGCTGGCCCTCGAACAGGAGCGCGAGGCTCTCAGGGCGCAGGTGCTCCAGCGTGAGCAGGCAGAAGCAGCCCGCCAGGCGGCAGAGTCTCGTCTTGGCAGCATCATGCAGTCGGTCATGGATGCGATTGTCACGGTGGATGCCGGGCAGCGCATCGTCTTTTTCAATCGTGCGGCAGAGCAGATGTTTGGCTACGCCGCCGATGAAATGCTCGGTCAGCCGCTCGATGTGCTGATTCCGGAGCAGTTCCAGGCGGTTCACCGCCAGCATGTGGACCACTTTCGCCGTGAGGAATACAGCCAGCGGGCGGACGCGCGGATGAAGGGTCTGTGGGGCCGCCGGGCCGATGGCAGCAGCTTCCCGATTGAAGCCTCGCTTTCCAGGGTGGAATTTAACGGGGAATCGCTGTTCACGGCAGTAGTGCGGGACGCCACCGCACAGTCACAGACGCAGGCGCTGCTGGCCGGGCAGCAAAAAGTACTGGAAATGGTGGCCCGGAATGCCCCCCTTGTCGACGTGCTGACACGCTTGCTGGCGCTTTCTAATTTGTTTGCGATGGGCAGGCGGGCGGGGGTCGTCTATTTCCTGGACCAGGAAACCAATCGTCTGCTGCTCCAGGCGGCCTCCGGTCTGCCGGAATCTTATCAGGAAACGGTGCGCGTGATTCCCGTCGAGCCGGAGGGCAGCCCCTGTGGCCGGGCCG
>JALSTC010000060.1 GCA_026983935.1 Ardenticatenia bacterium | reverse complement strand
GGCGATGGCAACCGGTACGGTGTATGAACCGGGATCGGTGATGGTGAATGTCAGCGCGAACAGGTATTCGTTCCATGCGGCGATGAATGCCAGCAGCCCGGTGGTGACCAGCGCCGGGGCGGTCAGCGGCAGCAGGATCAGATAGAACGTCTGGAATGTGGTTGCGCCGTCAACCAGTGCCGCCTGTTCAATCTCACCTGGCAGGCCGCGGAAGAAGCTGGTCAGCACCCAGACGGTGAAGGGCAGCGTGAAGATGGGGTAGGATACAATCAGGGCCAGCGGAGACCCAAAGACTCCGATGTCTTTGACGATGGCAAACAAGCCGGAGAGTACCGAAATCTGGGGGAACATGGTCATGGCCAGCACCGAATACAGCATCATTGTTCGGCCCCGGAACTTCAGTCTGCCCAGTGCATAGGCAGCGAATGAGCCGACGGTCAGTGAGAGCAGCACGGTGATACTGGAAACCAGCGCCGAATTCCCCAGCGCGCGAATGAAGTTGTCATCTGAAAAGACGGCCTGGTAATTGATCAGTGTGGGGTGCGGGGGCAGATATGTTGCCGGGTTGATGATGTCCTGCTCTGTCTTGAAGGACGAATTCAACGCCCAGTAGAACGGAAACAGGGTGTAGATGGCGATCACGATGATCAGCAGCCAGAATCCGCTGCGTCTCAGATAGTTGGTGAATTGTTTTTGTGTCATTCTGTCTCCACCCCCAGCGTTCTCACGTAAATCACAGCGAATATGAAAATTAGCAGGAAGATGAACACGCCAATGGCGGAGGCATACCCGCCGTCTTGATTCTGTACGAGCGTTTCATAGTTGTACGTGGCCATGGAGAGTTTGCGACGCCCCAGAAGCACCTGGAACACATCGAACACGCGCAGTGCATCCAGCGTGCGGAAGACCAGTGCCACTGCTATGGTCGGACGCAGCAGCGGTAGAGTGATCGAAAAGAACTGCCGGATTTTGGATGCGCCATCAACAGAAGCGGCTTCATACAGGTCCTTCGGGATCAACTGCAGCCCTGCCAGCAGAAGCAGTGCCATGAACGGAGCGGTTTTCCAGACGTCCACCATGATCAGTGCATTGAGCTGAAGGTTGGCATTGGAGAGCCAGGCCTGTGACTCGCGGATCAGGCCGAGGTCAAGCAGAATCTTGTTGATGATGCCTGACTGATTATCGCGCAGCATAATCTCCCACAATCGGGCGGAAACCACGGTCGGTATGGCCCAGGGAGCCAGCATGGCCATACGCATCAGACCGCGCCCGGGGAATTTGGAATTCACAACCATGGCAATGAACAGGCCCAGCACCAGTTCGAGCGCTACGGAGACTATTGTGAAATAGAGCGTATTTAGAATGCTCTGGAGGAAGTCGGCGTCCGTCCCGCTGACGGTCAGCCCACGCCCGCCGCCCAGGTTTACCGTCGTCACCGGGCGGTAGCCCTCGCGAAGCAGTTCGCGATCGATCAACTGCCAGCGAATATTGCCTTCATCATCTGTCTGGCATTGATTGGTATCTTCGTCCTGTCTGCATTCGACCATATCAATGCGGAATCCAAGCAGCCGGGCGTAGTTATCCAGCCCGACGAAGTTAACCTCCTGTGTGCCGGCAAAGCGTTTATCCGTCAGGCTGGTGATAAATGTCTCTTCCAGTGGGCGGGCAGCCACAAGAATCAGGACAGCCAGCGTTGGAATCAACAGATTCCAGGCCATGCGTGTGTCTCGTGTGGAAAGCGTTTCCTGGCCTTCGAAGATGAAATACATCACGCGGCTCAGCCAGAACAGCGCCACACCCAGCAGGATCAGCGCAAATACGAACGGTAGGGCGGCGACGATGGCCTCACCGAAGTTGAAGGGTTCCTCGCTGAGCAGAGCCTCGCTTTCCCCGCCAGAGATGAAGGCATTGATTCCGAGGAAAGCAACGGCAACACTGATCCAGATGAGGGCAACTTGACCCCATCGCGCCGACGTAATCGTGCGCTGGCGCAGGTTGCCACCCAGGCGGATAAGCAGCCAGCCGATCACGATTACCAGTATAGGAGTGATGATACCGAAGCTGTCCAGGAAAGCCAGAATCAGGGAGCCTTCTCCTCTTGTGGCTGCCTGGATGGCAGGATCGCTGTTGATGCTGACGAAAAGCAGGCTGAAGGCAGCCAGGCCCAGCAGGATGAACAGCCCACTGATCAGCTCAATACCAACGGCTTCAATATCAGATGGCCGCCTCAGGCGACTCACTGCGACTCCTGGAGAGGTGGCTTCGGGTTCGTCAAGGGGGTGCGTACCTCTTTGTGCCATAAAAGACCTCCATAAGAGGATCGCTTTTTCAGCGATGGAAGCAGTTGCAGCATAATTTGAGGATGGCGTTGATAGGTTTCAAACAGGCAGTTAGAGTTGCTGTCAGGTACTTTTTATATGTAGTAAGGGCTTTGCCGATATAAGACCTGGGGGCAGCTTAACCCTGCCCCCAGGTGTGTCTGGCATACTGCTTGCCAGTCACGTTAAACGGACTGGGCTTAGTCGTTCATCGCCATGATGTCTGCCAGGTCCAACTCCAGCAGTTCCATCGCTGTGGCTGCATCTTCTTCACCGGTCAGAATGTTATGCACGGCGGTGAAGTAGGCAACCGAAACCTCGTTGTAGTGAGGCGCAGAGATGGTCGAGGGACGTGCCACGGTGTTGACGAACACGTCGTACAGGCTGCCGAAGAATGGCACGGCTTCCAGCACGTCTTCGTCTTCGTACAGGGACATGATGGTCGGGTTGTAGGAGCCAACGATGGCGCGGCGCTTCTGCTCATCGTAGCTCGTCATGAAGACAGCCACCGCTGCCGCTGCGTCCGGATGCTCGGAGTAGCGGGAGACGGCCAACTGCCAGCCGCCCAGTGTCGCGGCACTGTGACCGGAAGCGCCAACGGGCAGGGGAGCCACGTCAAACAGTCCGGCGATCGGGCTGTCTTCAGCATTGCCCAGGCTGTAGGCATACGGCCAGTTGCGCATGAAAGCGGCATTTCCGGCCTGCCAGACATTGCGGGCATCTTCTTCGGCGTAGCTGGTCACACCGTCCGGGCTGATCGTCCCGACCCAGCTTGCCGCACGCTCGAAGGCCTGGATGGTGCCTTCATTGTTGACTTCGATCTCACCGGTCTCGGGGTTGATGATCCGGGTGTCGCTCTCGGAATACTGCCACTCCAGCGCGTCGCAGGTCAGGCCCTCATAGGCATTGCCCTGCCACACGAAGCCCCAGAATTCATCGTTGCCCTCGGCACGTTCGCCATCCTGAATCACCTGTGCCATTTCGGTCAGGTCGTCCCAGGTCTCTGGCGGCCCGTCATAGCCGTACTTCTCCAGCAGATCGGTGCGGTAGTAGAGCAGCCCGGCATCGGTGAACCAGGGGATGCCGACCAGCCTGCCGTCAACGGTGTTGTTCTGAATGATGGCCGGGAAGTGGGCAGCAATTTCTTCCTCGGTCAGGTACGGGCTGAGGTCAATAAGGTGTTCAGCCAGGTCGCCAGGCCAGATCACATCAATCTGGAACACGTCAACATCGGGGCTCTCGGCCTCAAAGAGCTGCAGGTACAGCCCAAGACGATCCTGCACCATGTCCGGGGTTTCCAGCACGTTGACGGTGATATTCGGGCAGGCTTCCATGAAAGCTTCGGCGGCTTCCTGTGCCAGTTGTAGCTCAATGCCGACTGCGCCTGCGGCGACCACAACGGTAGCTTCTTCATCGGTGAAGCAGTTGACCTCTCCACCTTCCTGGGCACTTATGCTCATGATCGGCAGTGCCGAAACGACAAGCACCAGTACTAGAAGAAGGGCGGCAAATTTACGCATGTTGTTTCCTCTCCTGAACTATCAAAAAAAGACGTTGAGTGAAATTGAGTGTTCTGGTGTATTTATCAGGTGAGTATGACCCCTCCTTTCCTGTGTGTTTACAAATATACACCTGCCGGGCGGCAATGCAAATGTGTGTGGTTGTGTGGTGTGGAGGGTGCAGAGAATGCCACTTTTTTCCGTAGGTTTTGCAGAATTAGGCTGCAGTGCGTCGATGAGTGTGTGCCGCCGCGGCTGGAGTGCCTGCGTGAAGGCGATGATGACGTTTCTTAGAGATACCGATCGCTTATACCGCTTAGGTGCTTGTACATACAATAATAGTGCATTGTTTCCGTACTGTCAAATCCTGCCATCGGGCGTAGGGGAACACGGGAGTTCTCATGGGATCAGACGGCGCATATCACGTGGGAACAGACTTACCAGCCGCACGTTTTCCATCTGCAGTAGCTGCATCAGGAATCGCTCCAGGCCAATTGCAAACCCACCGTGTGGCGGCATCCCGTGTTTGAAGGCTTCAAAATACGTCCTGAATGGTGCGGTCTCATATCCATGGGCCTTCGCCGCTGCGATGTAATCTTCGTAGCGGTGCAGCCGCTGTCCGCCGGTCACCAGTTCTGTGCCCCGAAAGAGCAGATCAAAGCTGTTCGAGTATTCGGGACGCTCCGGGTCGGGATGTGTGTAGAATGGACGTTTGACCATGGGGTAGCCTGTGACATAAAGATAATCGCTGCCGTGTGTTCCTTTGGCCCACTGGCCGAGCAGGCGCTCATGCTCCGGTGTGAGGTCAGGGGCACCCAATGCGTCGGACATGCTGTAATGCTCAGCCAGCATCTGCTGAGCATCGGTGATATGGATGTGAGGGATTGTCTCGCCCACATCGGGCAGCCTGGTTCCCAGTAGTGCCAGGTCATCAGCGTGATGGGTGCGCAAATGTTCGAGGATGCCGCGCATCAAGTCGGTCAGCAGCGCCATGACCGTGAAGTGATCTTCAATGAATCCAAATTCCACATCGAGGCTGACGTATTCGTTCAGATGGCGGCGGGTGCTGTGCTTCTCCGCCCGGAAGACCGGCCCGACTTCGTAGACCCGCTCAAAGACGCCGACCATGATCTGCTTGTAAAACTGCGGACTCTGGGCCAGATATGCTCTCTGGCCAAAGTAATCCACTGCAAAGACATTTGCGCCGCTTTCCGTGGCGGAGGCGACCAGCTTCGGCGTTTGGATTTCGACGAAATCACGGGAGTGGAGCACCTCCCGAAAGCCGCGCATTACCCCTGCTGCCAGGCGCAGGATGGCTCGCTGTTTGAGATGTCGCCAGCCGATGACCGCATGATCGAGAAAAGTCGGCTGGTTTGCGCGGATGCGGTTCTTGTTCAAGGAGAAAGGCAGGGGGGCGGTGACGGGTGTGATT
>JALSTC010000059.1 GCA_026983935.1 Ardenticatenia bacterium | reverse complement strand
ACGCCTTGTCATAGCTACCCCCCTCAAAGAATTACAAGTTGATACTGAAATAAGTATAGCATTAATTTAGAAGAGGAACAGGTAAATGTTTATGCTTTCTCTATCCGGCTCATGGCGTATTCGGCCAGCGCGGTGATGGTCAGGCTGGGGTTGATGCCGGGGTTGGCGGGCATGATCGAGCCGTCCACCACATACAGCCCCGGATAGTTGAAGACCTCGCAGTTCACATCCACCACGCCGTCCTCGACGCTGCGGCCCATCGGGCAGCCGCCCAGGATGTGCGCCGTCGAGGCCATGTTGAGCAGGCTTTCCGTGAATGCCGTCTGCGGGATGCCGTTGGTCTTACGGGCGAAGGCGTGCGCCGTGCCGTGCGAGACCTCCGTTGGCGGGGCGATGGCCTGCGCCGGTGTGCCGTCGGAGACCAGCCCGCGCCGGAACAGCGTGAAAATACTCCGCCCGGCTCGCAGCCGCAGCATGTTGTCCTCGGTCTGCATGATCAGCAGGATGGTCGTGCGGCTGGCCCAGCGCCCGAAGAATTTGATATCCAGAAAACCGATCGGGTCGCGTAGCCCGCTCCACAGTGTCTTGAGCAGCCGTCGCAGGAAGCCCCCGCCGCCCTCGAACAGCGGCGCGGAAAGCAGCCGGATGAACGAGGAGCCTTCCGTATAGCGCACCGGCTCGACGTGCGTCACATCGTCCACTTTGATCACGGAAGTGATGGCAATGCCCTGTGAGTAGTCGGTGTCATGATTCCGGCTGGTGACGCCCAGCAGCGCCTCGCTGTTGGTGCGCACGCAGTCCCCCAGCCGGGGGGAAAGTTCCGGCAGCGAGTGCGTTTCGTCCCGGCAGCGGAACAGCAGCCGCAGCGTGCCGATCACGCCCGCCGAAAGCACCACGCCGTGCGTTCGCACGCGCCGCGCCGCTTTGAAAAGCAGGGCGGTGGAGCGGCGGTAGATCACTTCGTAGCGTGCGCCGTCGGGCTGGCCGGGCGGCAGCGGGCGGATGTCGGTAACTTCCGCTTCCGGGCGGACTTCTGCGCCCCCTTTTTCTGCGAAGTAGAGGTAGTTCTTGACCAGTGTATTCTTGGCGTTGTAGCGGCAGCCAACCATGCAGCCGCCGCACTGGATGCAGGCGGCACGCGGCGGCCCCTCGCCGTCGAAGTACGGGTCAGGGACGAGCTTTCCCTCCTGCCCGTCCTCCCCGAAAAACACGCCAACCTCGGTCGGGCGGAAGGAATCCCCCCGGCCCCGCTCTGCCGCGATCGCATTGAGCACGTGGTCGGCAGCCCACAGGCGCGGATTGGTCGTCACGCCGAGCATCTTGCGGGCCGTGTCGTAGTGCGGGCGCAGGACGGCTTTCCAGTCGGCCAGGTCACGCCAGCCGGGGGCCTGGAACAGTTCGTCGCTCGGTTCCATCAGCACGTTGGCGTAGACCAGGCTGCCGCCGCCAACGCCGCTGCCGTGCAGCACCAGCACGTCTTTGAGGAAGGTCATCTGCTGAATGCCGAAGCAGCGCAGCGCCGGAAGCCACAGGTAGCGCCGCAGGTCCCAGTTGTGCCGGGGAAAATCGCTGTCATGGAAGCGCTTGCCGCGTTCCAGCACCAGCACGCGGTAGCCTTTCTCGGTCAGCCGCAGGGCAGAGACACTCCCGCCGAAGCCGGAGCCGATCACCACATAGTCAAAGGGGGCATCCGCGTTTTGGGCCTGCATGGGTCGCGCCGATCTCTCTATCCTGACGGTCTATCCGGCATTTTGCACCCACACGATGAAAAGGGCAATTGCCCCCTGCGGCGTGTGCATTCACCGGCTCAGCCCCGGAATTGATTCCGGGGCGTGGCAATCATGCTTCGGCCTGCCACGCTTCCTCGTCGTAAGCGGGCAGCTCGCAGCGCAGCGGTTTATCCCGCCGCCAGCCGAAGGCATACCCCGCCTGGATCAACTGGTGTATCTCGCTCGTGCCCTCGTAGATGACCTCGCCTTTCGCGTTGCGCAGGTAGCGCTCCACGTCGTATTCGTCGCTGTAACCGTATGCGCCGTGTATCTGAATTGCCTCCAGCGCCGCCTTGACGGCATGATCGGTGGCAAACCACTTGAAGACGCTGGTCTCCCGTGTGTTGCGGATGCCCTCGTTCTTCAGCCAGCCGACCTGATAGCCGAGCAGCAGCGCCGCGTCGTACCACTGCTGCATGTAGGCGATCTTCTGCTGCACCAATTGATGGCGGGCGATGGGCACGCCGAAGGCCCGCCGTTCCTGCGCATAGCGCACGCTGTCTTCCAGACAGGCGCGGATCAGGCCGGTCGCGCCGAAGCCGACCGTATAGCGTCCGTTGTCCAGCGCACTCATGGCGATGTAAAAGCCCTCGCCTTCCTCGCCGATGCGATTTTCGACCGGCACTTCCACGTCCTGCAGATGGATCCAGCCCGTCGATCCGGCGCGCACGCCCAGCTTGCCGTGCAGGTCGCCGGTGGTGACGCCCTTCATCTCCCGCGTGACCATGAACGCGCTGATGCCCTTATAGGCGGGTTCGGCCTGCGGGTCGTGTTTGGCGATGACCAGGAAGTGGTCGGCTTTGGTCGCCAGACTGATCCACGTCTTTTCCCCGTTGAGGATGTAAACGTCCCCTTCGCGGCGGGCGGTGGTGCGCATCGCCGCCACGTCGCTGCCGATGTCCGGTTCGGTCTGGGCGAAAGCCGCGATTTTCTCGCCTCTGGCCTGCGAGATGAGGAATCGCTGCTTCTGCGCCTCCGTGCCCCATTGCAGCAGCGCCATGCTGTTCAGCCCGACATGTACGGACATGATCACGCGCAGGGTGCTGTCCACGCGCTCCAGCTCCTCGCAGACCAGCCCCAGAGTCAGGTAGTCAAAGCCCTGCCCGCCGTAACGCACCGGGATGTTGATCCCCAGGATGCCGAGTTCGGCCATGCGCGGCAGCACGTCCGGGTTCATCTCCTGTCGGCGGTCCCATTCCTTGATGGTGGGGTAGATTTCGTTCTGCGCGAAGCTGCGCACCATGTCACGGGCGCGGCGCTGTTCTTCGGTCAGTGTGAAGTCCACGGGTTACGCTTCCTTTTCTGCTTCTGTAGGCTCTTCTGGCGCTGCTTCTGGAGTCGGCAGCCTGCCCTTGCGATTATAGACGATGCGGCGTGCGGGGCGGGCCATACGGTAGCGGGCCAGGTAGAAAAAGACCCCGCCTCTGGTGCGCCGCTCGCCATCTTTGGTCATCAGCCCGCCCTGCGCCTCTACCTCGTCCACTTCCGCCAGGATGGCCTGTGCAAAGCCCGTCCCGCAGAGGTGCACGATGGCCTTGATCTGCCTGAGCGGTTTTTCTTCGCTCTCTCCCAGCGCGGCGGCGATTTCCTGCGCGGCTTTGCGCTGCCTGTTGGTCATGTGCCTGTTGAGGTCAACGTCGGGGTAGCTGATGGCAAGATGTTTGTCTTCCAGCAGGTGGCCGTTCAGGCCGTGACTGGCTTTTGTGGCGGCTTTTTCGACGGCCATCGTCACCAGCGCGTAGCGTATGCCGGTCTTATCTTCGGTGTGAAATTCAACGGCGCTCACGTCGCCGTACTGGCCGAACAACTCGCGCAGTTGTCCGGTTGTGACGGCGGGTGCGAGGTTGGCCACGTAGAGCGTTTTTCTCATCGCCGATTTTCTCCTTCCAGAATGGGGTGGAACGGCCAGATGTATATGGGCAGGGGGCGGTTGTTATTATAACAGCCGGTGCGCATTTGCCGTAAAGTTGACGATCCACTATAGTGCTGTTGTGCCCCATCCACAGCCAGATGGTGTCGCTGTGTCAGTGCCGCAGAAGGTATCCAATGGCCGAATCCAGTTCCCCCGCTGATCGGCTGTACCGGGTGGGCGTGCAGGCGTATCAACGCCAGGATCGCCACCGCGCCCGCACGGTATGGACGCAGGCCGTGCGCCTGAATCCGCGCCATGCGCCCTCCTGGATGGCGCTGATGCAGGTCTGCGACACGCCGGATGAGCAGCTTTACTGTCTGCTGCACGTCAGGCGGCTGCTGCCGGACGATCCGCGCGTCCGTGACGTATATACCCGTTTCAAGCGCCGCTATCCTCGCATCCAACCCCGCCCGCTGCCGGAGCTTGCCGATCAGCCGCCCCCTGCGTCCGATTCGCCCCGAAGATCGGAGCCGCCCATCAAAACCGCCGCCCCTGCCGCTGCCAGCCAGAAGCCGCGCAAGCTGTGGGCGGAGCAGCAGCGCCGTCAGGCGGTCGCTGCCAGACTGCGGGCAGCGGCTGGCAGACTGGCCGAGGGCGATTTCGGGGGGGCGCTGCGCATCTACCAGAACATTTTGCGGGAAGACCCGGCCCAACCGGATGCGCTGGCCGGGGCGGTGCGGCTGCTCACCCGTGAGCGTCGGCTGGATGAGGCGCTGCGGTTGACCGAGCAGAGCATCCAGGCGGGCAACCGCGACCCCGGCGCGTATATGTCGCTGGCGGAGCTGCGGCTGCTGCAGGGGATCGGCGATCCCTGGGAGGTGCTGGCCGCGCTGCGCAGGCTGCCCGATGTAAAGCCGGCCCATCTGCTGCGTGCCGCCGCTTTGTACGAGAAGCAGGGGCAGTCGAAAAACGCGCTGGAGACGCTGCACGAAGCCGAACACCGCGACCCCGATCATCAGCCGACGTTGATGCGGCTGGCGGAAATGTACGACGAATACTATCAGGAAGAGCGGACACGCTATTATTTGCAGCGGGTGGTGGACCTTGACCCGCGCAGCGAGCTGGGGCGTGCTGCCGAACTGAGGCTGTTGGAATACAGCTCTCATGTCCCCCGCCACGTTCAGATCAATATGCTTTATGCGCTGCGCGAGGTGCTGGGCATTGTCCTGTTTTTCTTTCTGCTGGCGCTGCTGGATACCGGAGTGAACATGACCCGCATGGATGCGGGCGGGTGGGGCGGGGTGCTGCTGAGTGTGCTGGGCGGCTATTTGCTGGTCACCGCCGTGTCATCGCCTGCCCAGCGCATCTTTGCTCTGTTTATCAGCGGGGATGGGGCCGCTGAGCCGCAGCCGCCGCTCATTGATCAGGCCGGCTACCTGCCGGAGCCTGTGCGGGAAGCGCCTCTGCCTATGCTGCCGAAAGATGTGCGGTGGGTGCTGGGCGTGGTTGGGAGTGTGGTGCTGCTCATTGCGGCATGGTTGGTGCTGCGCAACAGCCTGATCAGCACGCAGGAGACCCTCCAGGTGTTAAGTGGGCGGCGTCTTCCGGATTACGTACTGGACATCTTC
>JALSTC010000058.1 GCA_026983935.1 Ardenticatenia bacterium | reverse complement strand
GTTCGTGCCAAATCTGCCGGATCGCGTTGCGCTTGCGGAGGCACTCGCCGCCCAGTGGGAAGAAGCCGGAATCCGCATCACTATCGAACCTCAGGAAGAAGCTGTCTACTACGCCGATAATGGCTGGCTGGAAGTTGATCTGGGTATCACACCCTGGGGGTCGCGGCCTATCCCCCAGATCTATCTTGATCTGGCGTATAAGAGCGGCGCAGTCTGGAATGAGGCGCACTTCAGCGATCCAGAACTGGATGAGCAGATCGAAATTGCCGGGTCTTCACTTGACCAGGATGAGCGAGTCGCGGCCTATCACGAAATCCAGCGCATTCTGATCGAACGCGGCCCGGTGATCATTCCCTACTTCTTCGCCCAGTTTGGCGTCTGGGCGGAGAATGTGGAAGGTGTGGAACTACACCCCTTCGCCGGACGGACAAACCTGCACCGAGCCACTGTATAGCGCTGCCGATAGTATTTGAGTTCTGACTTCATAGCAGGGGCAGGTCGCCGTGTTGTACCTGCCTCTGCCCTTCATGATCCAGGCAAAGTACTCTCATGGCTCAGGCCGAACAGATTACAGAAACCGAAGCTTCCTCCCGGAAAAGCAAACCGCTGAATCACAGCATTGCCGCTACAACTGAGTTTTTGCGCCTGCTTTTTGGCCAGCTTCAATCTGGTCTGGGGGCGGTAATCGTGCTGCTGTTCCTGCTGCTGGCTGTACTTGGCCCGATCATTGCCCCCTATGCTGCGAATGACCAGAGTGCCCTCCCGCTGCTGGCTCCCGGGGCGGGGCATCCTTTTGGCACGGACGCACTGGGGCGTGATGTTTTCAGCCGGGTGATGCTAGGCACGCAGAGCATTTTTGTTACGGCTGGAACCGGAACACTGATCGCCGTGGTTCTCGGGGCTGCGGTTGGCCTGTTCATCGGCTATCAAGGCGGCCTGCTGGACGAGGTTATCAGCCGTGCTATTGATGCCTTTCTGGCGCTGCCTGCTTTGCTTATCGCACTGGTGGTGCTTGGTGTGGTTAAGAATCTTGATTTTGTGGCGGGTAGCTGGCAGGCGCTTCTGGCTGACAGCAGTGTGCTGCTGGTTATTGCGCTGGTGTATGTGCCAATTGTGGCCCGCGTGATACGCAGCAGCACGTTAGAAGTAAAAACGCGCGAATTCGTACAGGCGGCGCAGATTCGCGGCGAATCACGGGTGTACATCATCTTTCGGGAAATCCTGCCATCAGTGGTGCCGGCGCTCGTAGTGGAAGCCTCGCTGCGATTTTCGTATGCTATCTTTCTGGTTGCGTCATTGGGGTTTCTGGGGGCGGGCGCAAGGCCACCTTCTCCAGATTGGGGGCTGATGGTCAATGAAAACCGGCGAATCTATCAGGTGGCCCCGTGGGCGCTGGCTTATCCGGCAGCAGCGATCGCCTTGCTTGTCGTCGGTGTGAATCTGACCTCGGATGGCATTAAACGTATTGTACAGAAGCGCGGGTGACCGATGAATGAGACTGTGTTGCGGGTAGAAAACCTGGGGATCAGCTACCGGATGCGCAACCGCTGGCTGCCTGCTGTGCGTGACTTTCAGGTCAGGGTGCGGCGTGGGCAGATACACGGCATTGTAGGCGAGTCTGGTTCTGGTAAGTCCACTGTTGTCCAGGGCATCATCCGCTATCTGGCCGAGAATGGCCGCACTGATCCGGGAAGTGTCATTGAGTTTCTGGGGCGTGATCTGGCGAATGCCTCCCGTCAGGAACTTCAGAAGCTCTGGGGTGCACAGGTCAGCATTGTTCCGCAGCACCCTATGTCTGCTCTGAACCCGTCAATTCGTGTGGGGGAGCAGGTCGCCGAGATCGTGCGCCTGCATGCCGGTCTGGGGCGTGCGGCTGCTCGTGAAGCCGTCATCCGTGCATTCCAGCGCGTGAATCTGGCAGATCCGGAGACTCTGCTGGAGCGCTATCCTCATGAGTTAAGTGGCGGGATGCAGCAGCGCATTGTCATTGCGATGGCGCTGATCACGTCGCCCCAACTGCTGATCCTTGACGAACCGACTACCAATCTGGATGTAACTACCGAGGCTGTCATTCTCGATCTTGTCAGGAAGCTGATACGAGAGGAACAGGCCGCTGCCATTTACGTCACGCACAATCTCGGCGTTATCGCCCAGCTCTGCGATCGTGTAACGGTGATGTACGCCGGGGAAATAATGGAAGAGGGGACGGTCAACGATCTGTTCGCCCGTCCACTGCATCCCTACACCTTTGGGCTGTTGAACAGCATCCCCCGTCCCGGTCAAACCAAGCGCGATCGGGCATTGATCACCATTCCGGGGCGACCGCCATCATTGACGGAACTGCCGCAGGGATGCGTCTATGCGCCGCGCTGCCCGCTGGCAATCGAAATATGTCGTCAGCCCCCGCCGTTAGAGTTGCCCGCTGAAAGACATTTGATCCGCTGCCATCGGTGGCAGGAAATTCTGCGGGGCGAGGTCAGTATTAGTGCGGAGGCGCAGGCTGGCGTTGATGACATTGCCATTGCAGACCTGCAGCGTGAACATCTGCTTACGGTCAGCGGGCTGACCAAGCATTTCCCCGTGCGTCGGAGTTTGTTTGATCTGCTCCGGGGGACTTCGCCGCTTCCCATACGTGCGGTGGATAACGTCAATTTGAGCGTGCAAAAAGGGCGCACGTTGGGGCTGGTCGGGGAAAGTGGCAGCGGCAAGACCACACTTTCCCGCATGATCATCGGGCTGACGGAGCGGACGGGCGGCGAAATCACCTTCATGGGGCTGGATATTCGAAATCATGTCCGGGAACGCAGTAAGGATGTGCTGGCACGTCTGCAGATGATCTTCCAGAATCCACAGAATTCACTCAATCCCTATCTGACCGTCGGGCAGTCTATCCGGCGTCCCCTGATGAAGCTGCTTGGGATGTCACGTCAGGATGCCGACCGGGAGGTCAGCCGACTGCTCAGGGCCGTTAATCTGCAGCCAGATTATGCCGTTCGCTATCCTGATGAACTCAGCGGCGGCGAGAAACAGCGTGTTGCCATCGCGCGCGCCTTCGCCTCTGACCCGGCCCTGATTATCTGTGATGAGCCGGTGTCCTCGCTGGATGTTTCCGTGCAGGCGGCAGTGCTCAATTTACTTGCCCGTCTGCAGGAAGAGCAGGATACCGCCTATCTGTTTATCTCACACGATCTTTCCGTTGTCAGCTATCTGGCCGATTATGTCGCGGTGATGTATCTTGGCGAGATATTTGAGGTGGGTTATGGGCGCGATCTGTTTGAGCCACCCATGCACCCCTACACAGAAGCGCTCGTCTCGGCGCTGCCTGTTCCGGACCCCCGAAGGCGCACCCGGCCTATTCCTTTAAGCGACGATATTCCCAGCCCGCGGAACCTGCCAACAGGCTGCCGTTTTCATACACGCTGCCCGCATAAGATCGGCAGGATATGTGAGGACGAGGTGCCACCCTGGCGAGATGAGGGGAATGGTCATTTCATTCGCTGCCATATCCCTCTGGATGAGCTGCAGGCAAAGCAGCAGGCGTATGCACAGCCTGCTGCTGAAACAGCATGGGGCCTGATGGGCAAGGAGCAGGGATAACGTGGGACGTTTTTTACTGCGCCGGCTGGCATTTTTCGTTTTCACGTTGATTTTTACGTCCCTGCTGGTTTTTGTGCTCACCCGCGTACTGCCCGGTGATGTGGCACGCATTATCCTGGGGCGTGAGGCTGGCGAAGACCAGGTGGCTGCTTTACGTGTTGAACTGGGGCTTGATCAACCGCTGGTCATACAATATCTGG
Organism: Ardenticatenia bacterium; assembly: GCA_026983935.1. Taxonomy (GTDB): domain Bacteria; phylum Chloroflexota; class Anaerolineae; order Aggregatilineales; family Ch27; genus JALSTC01. The sequence continues at coordinate 1,466 of JALSTC010000058.1, read as the reverse complement.
ATTGGGTAGGCGACTTTGCGCGCGGCGATTGGGGAAAAACCTTCGTCAGTCCGCGCCAGGATATTCGGGAGATCGTGCTCCAGCGGGCAGAAAAATCGGGCTGGCTGGCGTTGGTAACACTGGTAATGGCCGTTCCGATCTCCATCACATTGGGCGTGATTGCCGGACTGCGCGAAGGTAAATTCCTGGATAGCCTGATCTCGCTGCTTTCGCTTTCTGTGGTCAGCCTGCCCGAATTTGTCACTGGTTTGTTTCTGATCAACATCGTCGCACGAAACAGCGACTTTTTCCCGGCCAGTTCGTCCGGTATTGGGCCGGGAACGACCTTTATGGAGGCCCTGCCGAAGCTCTGGCTCCCGGCGATCACGGCCACGCTGGTGTTGATTGCCTATATTGCGCGCCTGACTCGTGCCGGGGTCATAGAAGAGTTGAAGCGTGATTATGTGCGCACGGCGGTGCTCAAAGGACTGCCATACCGTGTGGTCGTGATCAAACATGTCCTGCGCAATGCACTGATTCCGACTATCACGGTGATCGCCAACAGCACAGGATGGCTGATCAGTGGGTTGGTCGTGATTGAATTTGTCTACGGCTATCGTGGGTTGGGTAGTCTGTTGATCGCAGCGATAGAAAACCGCAACCTGCCGCAGATTCAAGCGATTGTGATGGTGACGGTTTCGGTCATTCTCGTTGCCAATTTTCTGGCCGACATGTTGTACTCTATCCTCAACCCTCGCATTACCTTAAGCTGAGGCCGGTGTTTTGCTCTGGAGCAATGCAGTAGACACAGCGGCGGAGTCTGGTAAACTAATCGCTGCGCTCTGACTCATGAGGCGGGCGGCTGCTTTGTGCTTCTGGTCAGTGTTTAGTTTACACAAGGATAAACCACAATGAATTTCGCGCTCATCGGCGCTGCCGGTTTCGTGGCTCCCCGTCACATGAAGGCAATCCTGGACACCAATAATACGCTGGTGGCGGCCGTCGATCCTTTCGACTCAGTGGGCATCCTGGACAGCTATTTCCCTGATGCCCATTTCTTCACTTCTGTAGAACGATTTCAGCGACATATCGAAAAACTGCGGATCGGCCCTGAAGAAGGCCGCATCCATTACTTGAGCATCTGTTCCCCCAATTATGTCCATGATGCCCACATTCGCATGGCGCTGCGGAGCGGTGCAGACGCGATCTGTGAGAAGCCGCTGGTCATCTCGCCCTGGAATCTCGATCTGCTGACTGAATTGGAGAGCGAAACCGGTCAGCGCGTTTATACCGTGCTCCAACTGCGCCTGCACCCGGCCTTGCAGGCGCTCAAGCGGGCGTTGGACGGGCAGCAGAATCGCATAAAGGCCGATGTCGTGCTCACATACATCACGCGGCGGGGCAACTGGTATCATATTTCCTGGAAGGGTGACCCGGAAAAATCCGGTGGCCTGGCAATGAACATCGGCATTCATTTCTTCGATCTG
>JALSTC010000057.1 GCA_026983935.1 Ardenticatenia bacterium | reverse complement strand
CGCGAGATACCGGCCTGCCGGCATATCGTCCGCAGGGTCGACCCTTTTATCCGGCGATGGTTGGGCATCGTCAACGGCATTCGTGTGCCATCCGGATTGTCGCGTATCATTGATATGTGATTCCCCCTGCCGAACAACATGAAAACCAAGTTGTTCGAACGCTTTGATGACTTTCTGCACCGGGGCATCAACAGGAAACTTTGGCATCAGAGCGCTACCGATGTCTCAGCCACGAATACCTCAAGGGCTGTTTCACCGACGTCCAGCGCCTCTGACCCGAACGTCTCGACGTGAAACTGTATGGCGGAGTTCACATCAGCCAGCGCCGCCTCATAGGTATCCCCTTCACCAACAACGATCCCCTTCAAGCCGAGGGGATAAGCGACGTAACCTTCAGGGTGTTTTTCCACAATAATCTTGATCGTATGCATCTCTCACCTCACCACGCTCTCGCCCTCTTTGACCCGCCGTGCCAGCATCAGGATGTCATGGGCGCTCTGGCGGGCCGAGTCCGTCTGCGCGCCGAGCATCTCCGCCAGTTCATCCACGCGGGCCTTGTCATCAAGCACTTCCGCCCGCGTGACCGTCCGCCCGCCGTGCAGATGTTTGCTGATGCGGAAGTGCGTATCCGCAAAGCCCGCAAGCTGCGCCAGATGAGTCACCGCCAGCACCTGATGCGAGGCAGCCAGCGACCACAGCTTCTCCCCGACCACCGCGCCGATGCGCCCGCCGATACCCTGGTCAATCTCGTCGAAGATCAGCGTCGGGGTGTGGTCGGCCCGGCTGAGCACGCCCTTCAGCGCCAGCATGATGCGGGCCGTCTCGCCGCCGCTGGCGACCTTGCTCAGCGGACGCAGCGGCTCGCCGGGGTTGGCGGACATGATGAATTCCACGCGGTCAACGCCCGTCGCGTCAAAGGCCAGCCGCTCCTCGCCCACAAATGCCCCTTCCGGGTCTACCTGCCGGGTGATGCTGACCTCGAAGCGCCCGCCGTCCATGCGCAGTTCCTTCAGTTCACGCTCAATGCTGCGGGCCAGCCGCTCCGCTGCCCGCCGCCGTCCCTCAGAAAGCCGCCCGGCCAGTTCGCCGATGCTGCGCAGCAGATTCTCCTCCTGCGCCCGCAGTTCGGCCAGCCGCTCCTCGCTGTGTTCGATGGCATCCAGTTCGGCCTGCGCCCGCGCCGCAAAGTCCAGCGCCGCCTGCACCGTGCCGCCATACTTGCGCTTGATGCGGCTGATGGCATCCAACCGCTCGTCCAGTTCATCCAGACGGGCCGGGTTGTATTCGACCGACTCGCGGTAGTGGCGCATGGCTTCGCCCAGCTCCTCCACCTGTACACTGAGGCCCTCCGCCCAGTCCGCCCGCTCGCGCAGCGTCGGGTCAATATCTGCCAGGCGGCGCAGCAGAGCCGCTGCCTGCTGCATCAGATCGGTGGCGGCGGGCGCGTCCGGTTCCCCTTCCAGCAGCAGCGCGTAAGCCTGCCCGGAAAGCGCCGCCAGCTTTTCGCTGTTGACCAGCCGCGTGCGCTCCTCACGCAAAGCGTTTTCCTCGTCGGGCGTGGGATTGACCGCCGTGATCTCCTCGATCTGAAAGGTCAGGATATCCGCCCGGCGGGCCAGTTCCGCCTCATCGCGCAGCAGATCGGCGATCGCCGTCCGCACACCCCGCAGCCGCCGGACCAGCTCAGCCAGCGCCTCGCGCGGCTCCACCAGCCCGGCGTAGCGGTCGAGCAGATAGATGTGCTGGCGGGGCTTGAGCAGCGAAAGATGCTCGCTCTGGCCGTGAATATCCACCAGTGCGTCGCCGACCTCACGCAGCACATCCAGGCGGACGGTCACGCCGTTGACGCGGGCCACGCTGCGCCCATTGGCCCGCACTTCCCGCGCCAGCGTCACCACGTCCGGATCGTCATCCAGCAGCTCATGGGCCGCCAGCAGGGGCAGCAGGTGATCCTGTACGGAAGGCGGCACGGAAAACGTCCCCTCGACGACAGCCCGATCCGTCCCGCCGCGCACGGCTGCCGCGTCGGCGCGGCTGCCGAGCAGCAGGCTCATGGCGTCAATGATGATGGATTTGCCCGCGCCGGTCTCGCCGGTGATCACGTTAAAACCCGGCGCAAAGTTCAGCGTCAGGTCGTCAATGATGGCAAAATTCTGGATGCGCAGTTCTTCCAGCATGGTATCCTTCAACGTTCAGCTATATGCGACACGGTCATCAATTCACCGGGCACGTCGGCCTACCTGTAGCGGAACCAGCTATACGCCACGCCCGCAGAAAGGGCCACGAACAGCACCGGATTGAGCAGGAGAAACGTCAGCCCACCCAGCGGCACACCCAGCGCGAGCAACTGCACAACGGGCCACAGCGCGGGCAGCGCCCCGACGACGATCCCCCCGGCGACGATCTGGCCGGTGTAACGTCCTCGCCGCCGTCCCGTGAACCAGCGCACGGCCTGAGCGATGACACTCCCCGCCATCGGCGCGAGAAAGATCGTGAAGAGCAGGCCCAACCCGGAGAGTAGATAGGCCGCCACCAGCCCCAGCCCGAAGCTCACTGCCCCGGCGATCACATAGTCGCGCTGTGTGGCACTGTAGAACACGTCCTGCTGGCCGCGCACGCACTCCTTGCAGCGGTAGCCGACCGGCGTGCGCACAGCGCATTTGGTGCACATCGGGCGGCCGCATTTGTTGCAGCGCAGTGATGTTTCCACGTCGGGGTGCACCGTGCAGTAAAGCGGCCCATCCTCAACAACATCCACACTGCGGGGCACTTCCTGTACCGATTCGGTCATAACAGCAGAGTCCTTATCCCGTCCCAAAACGCGCATGGTTGGGCCGCTGGCGGCTGGGATGACGCGGCTCAAGCCGATCCAGCAGCGAGCGGTAAAAGTAGTTGCGCTCCCGCAGCCGGACAAACCGGCTGACGTGCTCCCCGGCCTGAACGGTCACGCGGTCATCCACCTGCAGCTCAGCCGCCAGCACGCCGTCCACCGTCAGGATCACATCGGCGCGGCTTTCCGGCGCAACAAACACATCAATCACCGCGCCCTCAGAAACGACGATGGGCCGGTCCATGCTCAGGTGCGGCGCGACGGGAATCACCAGGATGTTGCGCAGCTCCGGCGGCAGGATCGGCCCGCCTACTGCCAGCGCGTATGCCGTCGAACCGGTTGCCGTGGACACGATCAGCGAATCGGCCACATACGTCGTCGTCCAGCCGCGATCAATATACGTCTCCAGCCAGACCGAGCTGGCAACCGCGCCGCGCCCGACCACCACGTCATTCAGGGCGTCACCGCTGGCCAGCAGCTCATCGCCGCGGCGGGCCTCATAGCCCAGCATCATACGCCGCTCGATCCAGTACTTCTCCGCCAGCAGGCAGTCCAGTGCCCAGGGCCACCGCTCCGGGCTGCTGACCTCGGTCAGAAAGCCCAGCCGTCCGACGTTCACGCCCAGCACCGGCACACGATAGGGCGCACAGATGCGCGCCGCCCGCAGCATTGCGCCGTCGCCGCCGATGGCCACCACCATATCCGTGCCGGGCGTCAGATCATGGGTCTGGTCAACAGCCGCACCGGTGCGCACCCAGGCGTTCAGCCCCCGCGCCGTCAGGCTGCTGGCGATCTCTTCCGCCAGGGGAGCCGTCGCCGGGCGCAGAGGATGCGCCAGCACGCCGATTGTCTGTAAGGTATCCACCAGGGCCGCCCTTCATACGTCTGGCTGTTCAGTACCGCGCTCATTATAACGGTGCGGCGGATGGGCAACAAACCATCGGCATTAATTCTACGCACAAACGTTCTAATTGCAATGGGGAATCGCACCAGACAGGCAGCAGGAGCCGTACCCTGTCCATCCGGAATCGGTGCAGCGCCCGGCAGGCCGTGAATCAAATGGGCGAGCAGCCCGCCCGCCCATCCGCAAAGCCAGAGGCTAACCGCCTTCCAGCAGCCGCTTGAGATTCTGCAGCCCCGCCCGCAGGTCTTCCACGTTCTTCCGCTCGACCAGCACTTTGTTGGCAAGCCGGCCCAGGATACCGCCCGGCAGGTCGTAGTCCACCCGCACCGTCAGGCGGCAGCCGTCACCTTCCGGCTCAAAGATGTAGTCGAAGGTGCTGTCAATACCGCTGGTCGTGGTGACGCGCAGATGACGGTTGGCTTCAAAGGCCCGGACTTCGTGCTCGCCCTTGATCTCCACGCCCATCATGTTGTACACGTAGCGCGACACCGAACCGACCTGCGTCGGCGGCGGCGTGACGCGCTCCTGATCGGTCATCGGCGGCCACCATTCCGGCATCCGCTCCGGCTGGTTGGCGATGAGATCGAATACGGCTTCCGGCGGCGCGGCGATAAAAATACTTTCCTCAACGTGGGGCATGGTGCATCCCTCCTGGCCCTCAACTGCTTCCGCATGGCTGGTCTTCCCGACGGCGTCATGAAACACCCCGTATCCGCATTCTACAGGCAAACCGCAGTCAAACTCAAGAAGAACCCATGTTCTGAACATTGACGCGGCGGTGGCTTGTGCTACGCTATAAATAGACACAACGAGGAGGTGCTGGAATGGCATCTTTACTGGAATATCTGGACACCCTGACAGTTCCCGGCGAGCTGTATGAAGTTGTGGACGAAACGGAGAAGACAGTACGCTGCTATGCCTGCGCCCACCGCTGCCTGATCAAAGACGGGCGGCGCGGCATCTGCCAGGTGCGCTACAACAAGGGCGGCGTACTGCGCGTGCCGCACGGCTATGTGGCCGCCCTGCAGGTGGACCCGACGGAAAAAAAGCCGTTCTACCACGTGCTGCCGGGCAGCCAGGCCCTCAGCTTCGGGATGTTAGGATGTGACCTGCACTGCTCCTACTGCTTCACGGGCGACACAATCGTGATCACCGATCGCGGCCCGATCAGACTGGACGACGCTTTTGAGATGGCAGAGCGGTATGAATCCCGTCCCGATGGTGGCAACATCGCCTATCCGGATAATCTGCGGGCGGCAGCGGCCTCCGGCAAATGGCGACCGGTGCGTACCATTTTCAAGCACCCCTACAAAGGTAAGCTGGCCGTGATCACGCCCTATTACCTGCCCTCTTTGCGCTGCACGGCGGATCATCAGGTTTACGCCACCGACGACGTGACCCACGCTCCCGTGCCGGTGCAGGCGCAAAACCTGACCACCGCGCACTATCTGGCAGTTCCCCGGCGCTATGCCTTCTCAACCGAGCAGATCGTGGATGTGCAGCAGCTTCTTGGCGAACACGAGGTCGTTTATCGCGTG
>JALSTC010000056.1 GCA_026983935.1 Ardenticatenia bacterium | reverse complement strand
GATTGCGTTGGAGAATGCCCAGTGTGGTGTGGGGGGGATGCCACTCACGGCTGAATATACGGCGCAGGTTGGCCATATTGCGGCGGAACATGGATTGAAGCTGCATATTGACGGCTCCCGGATTTTTAATGCGGCTGCTGCGCTTGACTGCACAGTGGCAGAACTGTCCGCGCCTGCTGACAGCGTGTCTTTTTGTCTTTCTAAGGGGCTGTGCGCGCCGGTCGGCGCGATGCTGGCGGGTGACGCGGATTTCATCCATCGTGGGCGGCGCACCCGCAAATCGCTGGGTGGTGGCATGCGGCAGGCTGGCGTGCTGGCGGCTGCCGGTCTGGTGGCATTACGTGAGATGACAGGTCGGCTGCATGAAGATCATGCCACAGCACGCCAGCTTGCTGAGGGCCTGGCTAGCATCCCTGGTATTGAGATCGATCTGGATCGGGTGCGTATCAATCTGGTATTTTTCCGGCTGGCGGATGATGTGCCGCTGACTGCCCGTGATGTGGTAGGGCATCTGCGTCAGCAGAATATCTGGATCGGGGCGAGAGGGGGGCGGCAGTTCCGTGCCGTGACGCATTACTGGATCACACCCGAACATGTGGAATTATTGATTACTGCTATGAGGAAACTGCTGGCATGACTGGCAGGCCACCTGACTTCCCGGACCTCGACTCTTTTGAGTGGGACAGCGACGCGGACGCCGTAGACGAAGATCACATTACCAGATCACCCACGTCAGGGCAGATGTTGAAGAACGTACAAGCTGCCCGCCCGCCAGCGTTCACTCCGGGACGTGTACGGGAGCGGCTGCAGTACCGGGTCGATCCGGTCTTCATGTACCTGGTCTTGATAGCCCTGAGCGTGGGATTGACACCCCTGGCGGCAGATTCCGCGATTGATCGCTATACGATTCTCTGGACACTGCTGGCGATTGCTGGCGTGATCGGTGTGGCATCAAAAGGCAGCGTCGTGCCTGGACGTGTGGCGATCAACGATGCTCTCTGGGGTGGGGCGATGGGCATTCTGGTGGGTTTGCCGCTGCTGCTGGTCGGCACTCCGCTTCTGGTAGAGACCTCTGATCGGATGTTTGTCGGTCTTCCAACGGGGGCGGTATTCCAGTCCGTGGTTTTCGTGATGGCAACAACCGAGACTATCTTCTTTCGAGGGCTGCTGCAGGAACAGCGCTCGCTCACCATAACTGCGGTGATGGCCAGCGGATGGTCGGTGCTTCTGTTCTTCCCGACGTTGGATGTGATACAGTTTCCGATGATCGCCCTGATTGTTGGGACTTTTGTTGTGATGCTGAATGTGCTGTACAGCTATGTCCGGCAGCGCAACGGGCTTGCTGCGGCTTTACTGTGTCAGATCGTCGTCAGTGTGTTGTGGCTGGTTGTGCCGCGTCTATTTGCCTGAACCTGCGAGGTGATGAGCCTGTCGGATAGGTTCTGGCAGGCGGTAGCGTGTGACGCAGGCCATGATCAGTCGGCGAGCGGAATCCAGATCACATAAGTGACCGGGCGAAACATAAACCGGTTTCACGCCTGTGCGTGTACGCAGTACGATACCGATTACGTCACCGTTTCGAGCATAGAGCGGCTCGAAATCGCCTTTTTCCTGTCCGGGTTCCTCATGCCAGCCAGTCAGCCGCGACTTTCCACAGCCAACCGTAGGGCATTCCAGCCACAGGCCAATGTGGGCAGCAATGCCCAGCCTTCTGGGATGTGCCTGTCCCTGACCATCAAAGATCAGAACATCGGGCGTACGCTGAAGCTTTTCGTAGGCAGCCAGGATAACTTCCCCTTCGCGAAAACTGAGTAGGCCGGGGATATAGGGGAATGGTGTGGGGATAGCAGCGGTGCTGGCCTCAAGCACTTCAAGCACGGGAAAAGAGAGGACTATGATTGCCGCACGAGAAATTCCCTCTTTGACGCTGACGTCAACTCCGGCCACAGTCTCTAATGTATCCAACACCAGTGGACGATCTGAGATCAACAGTTTGGCCAGTTTGCGCTGCAGGGCAACGGCTTCTTCAGGCTGCAAATCCCAGCGGTGGAGGTTGGGGTGTGAGATTGCAGGCAAGGGTTCTCTCCTTAAGAGTTCTGATTCATCATAAGTTTATCAGTGCCAGAAGTGTCTTTGCAAAGTGCTGTGGTTATACTCGCCGAGACTTTATCGGGTAAAAAAGACCTTTGACAGCGATCACAATTTCTTATATGATCTAATTGCAAAAACTTACAATTGCAAGATAATTGATTAGGAGGAAGCATGTTCCTCAACCCGGTTCTGGCAATGCATATTCCCGATGGTTTTCTGAGCGTGGCTGTTGCGCTTGTCGGTTGGGCGCTGATGGTTGTTTTGGTCGGTCTGGCACTGCGCGAAACGCGCGATAAGCTCGGCGAGCGACAGATCCCGCTGATGGGTATTCTGGCCGCGTTCATCTTCGCCGCTCAGATGATTAACTTCCCGGTTGCCGGTGGTACTTCTGGCCATTTGCTGGGCGGGGCGCTGGCGGCAATCCTGCTGGGGCCGTGGAGCGCGGTGCTGGTGATGCTGAGCGTGATCAGCGTCCAGGCTTTACTGTTCCAGGACGGTGGTTTGCTGGCGCTCGGATTCAATACCATCAATATGGGCGTCATCACCGTGTTTGTTGGCTATGCCATCTATAACTGGGTACAGGCGCTGCCGGGCAGAGCGCATGGCAACAGGCTCCTTGCCGCTGCTATTGGCGCCTGGGTCGGCGTCGAGGTGGCCGCGATTGCAACCTCGCTTGAGCTGGTCGCGTCCGGGACGTCGCCCTTGCAAATTGCGCTGCCTGCCATGGTTGGTGTCCATGCGTTGATTGGCGTTGGCGAAGCCCTGATTACCGTTGGCGCGATCGCGTTTATCCAGCAGACACGCCCCGATCTCCTTGGAGAAACTGCGAAGAAAGCGGCGCGGGGATCATCCTGGATAGCCGTTGGTCTGTTGATTGCACTGCTGGTTGTGTTCCTGTCACCGCTGGCAAGCCCATCACCGGATGGCCTGGAGCGGGTCGCCGCAGACCAGGGCTTCCTTGATGCGGCCCAGGATGCGCCCTACCAACTCCTACCGGATTATACTGTGCCGGTTATCAAGAATGAAGCGCTGACAACCATTGCTGCGGGTGTCGTTGGTGTGCTGGTCGTTGCCGGGATTGGCTACGGCGTTGGCAGGCTGAACAGCCATGGCAAAGCCGGGAAGAGAGGCCACACAGTCTAATACCGCTGCGCAGTCATCCCTGCAGTATGTAAACCGTATTGACATGGTTGCAATCAGTGATTAAGGTAAAAAAGCAGGCCTGATTACCTGCTTTTTTATTCACAGTCGGGATTGTTATTGTGACACTCTCCCTCTCTCTACAGGAACGCTATCAGGCTGGTGATAGCCCCCTCCATCACCTTGATCCTCGTGTGAAGGTGGTGATGACGCTCCTGTTGATTCTGGGCGTCGTACTGACGCCGGAGGGCGCGTGGCCTGCCTATCCTTTGCTCTGGGCAGTGATTGGGGGGCTGGCAGCCGTGGGCGGGTTGGGCGCTGTGCGTGTGGCGCGGGCCGGGAGTGTGGCATTGCCGTTTGCGCTGGCTGCCGTTACCCTGCTGTTCACGGTGCCAGGACAGCCAATCGCCAGTATCTTTGGGTTGCCGATTACGGATGCCGGACTGACCCGCTTCTTGAGTATTATGATTCGAAGCTGGCTTGCAGTGCAGGCGGCGCTTGTGCTGGCCATGAGCACACACTTTACCGATCTGCTCTGGGCATTAGGCAGTCTGCGTGTACCGGGAACGCTGGTGGCGATCATCACGTTTATGTACCGCTATCTATTTACTTTGAAAGATGAAGCAGCGCGCTTGCTGCGTGCGCGGGCAGCACGCAGCGGGATACTGCCTGGCTATCGGTCAGGCGGCCCGTTGTTCTGGCGGGCGCGTGTCGCCGGGGGGATGATCGGGAATCTGTTCCTGCGCAGCTATGAACGCAGCGAGCGTGTGTATGCAGCCATGCTGGCACGGGGATATTCCGGCCAGATGCGTATGCTCACCCCGCCGCAGTTGACCTGGGGGGCAATCTGGTGGGGGGCGGTTCCTGTTGCTGCGCTGCTGCTTGTTGAAATGCTGGCTTTTTTGGTATGGACTTGAATCGTGAGTCATCACACTATTGAAGTAAAAAATCTGTCCTTTCGTTATCCTGACGGGCATCTGGCCCTGGATAACGTGACGATGTCTGTTGCTCCAAATGAGAAGGTGGCACTGGTTGGCCCAAATGGCGCGGGCAAGTCTACACTGATGCTGTTGTTGAATGGCGTCTTGAGGACACGTGAAGGCCAGATCGAAGTCTGCAGCCTGCCGCTAACTGATGAGACATTGGGCCGCATACGTGCCGCTGTGGGGTTGGTTTTTCAGAATCCGGACGATCAGTTATTTTCGCCGCGTGTGTATCAGGATGTTGCTTTTGGCCCGCTGCACATGGGCCTGCCGGAGGATGAAGTGCGGGCGCGGGTGGGGCGGGCCCTGGCAGCCGTCGGCATGAGTGGCTATGCGGACCGAATCAGTCATCACTTGAGCAGCGGTGAGAAAAAGCGTATTGCGATTGCCACAGTGCTGAGCATGGAGCCGGAAATCCTGGTGCTGGATGAACCATCCGCCGGCTTAGATCCGCGTGCCCGTCGCAGCTTGATTGAACTGCTGCGCGGTCTGGAACAGCAGACGATGCTGATCAGCACCCATGATATGCGGCTGGTGCAGGAGCTTTGTTCGCGGATGATTGTGTTGGATGAAGGGCGCTGCGTGGCGGATGGGCCGACTGAGCAGATACTGGATGATGCCGCACTGTTGGAACGGCATGGCCTGGAAGCGCCCTGATGGTCTGTTTCCGCTGCATCCACGATCAAATACAGGCCCGGTGGGAGTACTTCACCGGGCCTGTCATGTCTTGGCGCAGGGAGGATGAATCGGGATCAGCCTTTGACTGCACCTGCCGTCAGGCCGGAGGTCAGGAAGCGCTCAAAGAACAGGAAAACCACGATCACCGGCACGGTGATGATCAACGAGCCAGCCATCAGATAAGTGATCGGGACTTCCTGGGCCTTGTTTAGCTGCTGCAGGCCGATAGGCAGTGTCCAACTGGCGGGCTGCTCCAGCAGGAACAGTAGGGCAAACAGGAATTCGTTCCACGCGATCATCCATGTGTAGAGGGCTACGGTTGCAATTGCCGGAAGCGATAGCGGGATGGTCACACGCCAGATGGCACTCAGTGGCGTACAGCCGTCAATCAGC
>JALSTC010000055.1 GCA_026983935.1 Ardenticatenia bacterium | reverse complement strand
ACGGCCCAGCCCTGTGCCTGGCTGGCCGGAAGCCTGACCGGCATGCCCCCGGAAGAATCGCTCAAAGAGCCGGGGTTGTTCATCGGGTGAAATGCCCACGCCGGTGTCACGTACAGTGAAGCCGACCAGGGTTTCGTCGTTTGATTTACTGTGCGTGCTGACGGTGACCTTTCCCCCTGACGGCGTGTAGTTGAAGGCATTGGTCAGCAGGATGCTCAGTGCCTGCCCCAGCAGCCGCCTGTCCGCCTCCACCAGCGGCAGTTCCCGCGTATTCTCCTCAATTTGCAATGAAAGCCCCCGGATTTCTGCCAGCAGGGCGCGATCAGACACATACTGCCTGATCAGGTCGGCAAGCCGTACCGTTTCCAGGTTCAGCGCCACACGATCCTGGTCCAGGCGTGAGAGGAACAGCAAATCCTCAATGATGTGCTCCAGCCGCTCGATTTCCCGCCCGACGACGCGCAGATGCTCGTCGGCTTTTTCCGGTTGGGCGGCGATCAGGTAATGGCGCAGTTTGAGGCTGGTGATCGGCGTGCGCAGTTCGTGGGAGACATTGGAGACGAAGTCATCCTTCAGTCTGGTGAGGGCCTGCAGCCGCTCGTTGGCTGCTTTCAGGTCTGCCGTGCGTACTTCCACGGCGCGTTCCAGCGAGAGATTTTGCTCTTCTAACTCCTGGTAGAGGCGGGCGTTTTCCAGTGCGATGACGGCCTGCTGTGCAAAGCCGATGAGTAGATGCAGGTCTTCCTCGGTGAAAGGCGGCTTGAGGATGCGGTTGAGCAGCATGGCCCCGGTGATGCTGCCCCGGAACGTGAGCGGCGTCACCATGAGATGCTCGACCTGCTGCACAGGCGTTCCGGGCACATGGATCGCACGGGGGTCGTTCTGGGCATTGTTGACCATCAGCGGTTGGTTATGGGCCACACTGTAACCGGTGATTCCTTCGCCGATGGCCAGCGGGTAATCCAGCGTGGCCTGTTCGTTTTCTCCCAGGAAAAGGAGAGGATGAAGCAGGGACTCCGTTTCCTCCAGACGAAAGATCACGCATTCATCAGCTTCCAGCAGGGCGGTGGCCTGCTCGGCGATCAGCCTGAGTACTTCCTTCAGGCCGCTGATGCTGGAGATGGCATGGCTGGTTTCCAGCAGGCTTTCCAGTTCACGCTGGCGGCGGCGTAGAGTCTGTTCGATCTGCTTGCGTTCGCTGATTTCGCTTTCCAGGGCTTCCGTTCTGGCCTTCACCTGGCTGCGCAGAATGACGTTCCCGCCCAGAAACAGAGCCAGCAGACCGCCGCCTACTGCCAGAATCCATGAAATCCAATCGGGTAGAAAGTCCAACTCGCTGCGCAGGCCGATCAGCCAGCGATCCAGAATGTGGTAGTACGGCGAGTTCTGGCTGGCCTTCATTGCCGCCAGATGACGGTCAAGGGCAGCCAGCAGGTCGGTGTGGCGGCCTGCCGGTGCGGCAAAGCCAATTTCGATCGGGTTGAAGATGATCGCGCTCGGCTGCACGACGTAATCCCTTGCGTATTGCAGCCCGAACAGGCGGTTGGTCAGGCCTGCATCGGCGGCGCCGCGCATGACGAGATCGAAGACGGCGTCGTAGTTTGGCACCTCCACAAAGAAGCTGTGGATATCGAAGCTGATCAGCAGCTCACGCAGGGCCTCAGTGTGAATGTCGCCCTGCAGGACGGCGATTCGCCTGCCTTCCAGATCGGGGATGGCCGCAATGTCGGAATTGGGCAGGGTGTAGATCTGCCCCCAGTTGGTGAGGACATTTTCCCGCGTGAAGTCAAAGCGCTCCGTCCGCTCCGGCGAATAGGCGATGGCGGTCATCAGGTCCAACTCATCGCGTTCCAGCGCGGTCAGGCAGTCAACAAAATCACAGGGGACGTAGGCGATCGTCCAGCCTTCCTCTTCGGCGATCTCATCGAGCAGATCGGCGTAGATACCGCTCACGTCCCCGTTGCTGTCGGTGAAGATCAGCGGTGCATTCTGGTAGATTCCAACCCGGATTTCGTCCTGCGCCCGGAGGCTGGTCGGGGTGCTGATGAGCAGCAATAGGAGTGCGACAATAAACAACAATGCACGTCTGGGCATAGACTGAAAACCTTTGTGGCAGCAGGCTGCCTGTCTTGTTTTCCTGCTTGCGCCAATACTCGAAACATGACATTCATCGTTCGACAATGATTGTGCACGACATCCGCGAGGATTCGCCGATCTCATGGCCGCCTGCTTCACTCTGCCAGCCGTCTACGATGCTTTCCGTCAGGCTGAGAATGTGCTCGCCGGGCGGGAGTTCAAGCGGCGGCAGATAATAAGAGTACCCCCATGGACAGACTGGAGACTGCTGCTCCGGCCCGATCTGCTGCAGGGGACTCATGTCCACCGGCTCACCATCCACAAAGAGCCGGTATTCAGCGGCATGGGGATGCGCACGGGCGCTTGCTGCGGTGTCAAAACAGCCCAGACCCCACCCGAATGATACGATGGGCGGCAGTGGCTGCGAGGCTCCCTCGCATGTCCTATTATGCCACAGCAGATGAACATGTGCCGCATTTGCCTCATCTGCCTCGTCCTCCGGGGGTGATTCCGGCACGGTTGTGACAGTTGGCGGCGGCGCGTATGGCACGCCGACCCCTGCCTGGCACAGTTCGGGGGCCAGATCATGGAAGACGGTGCTGCGCGTGGCGCTCAGGCAGGCGCCCTCCACAACGGGCGTCACGACATCCAGCGGCGGCTCGACGAGCTGCGAGTCGGCGTCCACCCGACCCTCGGCATTGAGCGTCACGGCGAAGGTGGGCAGCGGCTCCTCCGGCGTGGGTTCTGGCTGTTCCAGGATGAGAGGCGTCCCATTGATGACGGTTTCCAATCGACCCTGCAGCAGTGTGGCGACCATCACCGCGCTCGGATTCTCCTCGCCGGGGATTTCCGCCATGGAGAACACCACTGTGGAACCGAGGCGGATTTCCAGTTCATTGATGTTCAGCGTCACTTCTGCCCGCTCTGTGCTCTGGACGATCAGGGCGTCCGGCGCTTCATTGCAGGTCGGTGCCCCCAGCCCGGTAGTGAAGTAGAAGGCCTGCATCGGGCCGATCTGATCTTCGGCGGTTTCCTCTGGCAGAACGGCATTCTCCAGCGAAGCGTCCCCCATCAGCAGGAAGGTGACGGCCTGCCCCGGCAGCGTGTCCGGCAGGTTAGCCTGCAGATTGAGCAGGGCCAGCCCCCACTCACCGGTCTGCGTGTTGAGCGGCGCGGTGGCGATGGTGTGTAGATCGCGCAGAGGGGCGCGGTCAGCGGGGGCGCTGAAGATGAGTTCATCCTGCGGTTCCCAGAAGGTGGCTTCCACGCGGGTGTTGCCGTAGCAGGCTTCATCTCTACCCAATGCGTTACATGCCCGATTGACGTTCGAGAGGGCAGCCTCCACGACAGCCGGGCAGGTATTGCCGCTGCCCTGTGCTGTTGCTATCGGCGCGCCTGCCAGCAGTAAATACGCTAAAATGATTACAATAAACTGACGCATTCCTTATTCTCCTGTAACTCTGGCGCTGCTGCGCCCGTACAACCCGGAGAGAGTTATGTTGCCGGAGCATCGAGGTTGGCGATGAGGGGGAAATTGGCGGGACTTTTGTCCGTTTGCGATGGGTGCGGTCGGTAGCGGCTCATATAACCCTCAGATGTATTGTACGCGATTATCATATTTTGGGGGGCGAATAATAGCCGATTGATGATGAGCACCGCGCCTGCAAAGCTCCTGCATATCTTTCGCCACACATTTCCGGGCGGCGAACCCGCCGCCGTCACCAACGGCCCCGGTGGTTCGGTCTGGATCGCTGCCGCGCCCAACGGCAGCGCGATCGTCAATCTGGCCGTGCCGGAGCTGGAGGCCCATCTTGCCTTCCGGCTCAGTGTGCCCGGCAGCCCGGCCATTCGCCATGATGTGACTGGCGCGCCTTTACCGCCCTGGGCGTTGTATGCAGGCGCGGTTGGCTGGGCCTGGGCAGCGGAGGGCTACACTGTGCCGGGCCTGGATGCGGTGATCCTGGCGGCGCAGGGCGTGCGGCAGGGCTTTGTCTGGGAGACGGGGCTGGCCTTTGCCGCCGCCTGGCAGGATATCGGCGGCTGGCCGACCCCGTCAGGCGGCCTGCTGGGCCTGATGACGCGGCTGGGCGGCTACTTTCGCTGAGCCGCCCTGTCCGGCGCGTCACGATCCGGGCGGCGGTGGGTTGTCCGGGTCTATGCGATGGAAACTCACTGGTGGTGGGGCATGCTCCGGCCCGCACAGCAGGCTGCCGTCGGCAGCATTAGGCTCCACCCACATCTGGTAATCCACACCAGGCGTCAGTGGGCTGATGTCCAGGAAGAAGGACGTGCCTGCTGTTGTGCCGCTGGCCTGGTAGCCGCTGCCTTCAATGTGCCAGGTATAATAAGCGGCCCCCGGTACGGCGGTGAATTCGATGGTCTGCGACACATCGCCGGGAATCTGCATGGTGGTGATTGCTGGCCAGAAGCAGTCAACCTCTTCCGGCGGCGGGCCGGGCGGCCCATCCGACGGCGGTGCAGGTGGTTCATCCGGCGGCAGACCGGCGTCGGGGCCGCCTGGCGGTGGCGAAAGCGGCGATCCTGGCGGTAGCGGCGGCGGATGCAGCCCGGCATCACAGGCCGCCGGATCGAAGGTGCGTTCCAGCAGCGGAATCTGGCTCAGATCATGGCAGGTCTGCCCACCCAGCGGATCAAGCTGCGCGGCCTCCAGCAGTGGCAGCGGATCGAGCGGCATGGACGTTTCGTCCACCAGTCCCTCGGCGTTGAGCGTCACGGCCAGTGCCGCGCCCGGCGTGTCCAGCACCGTTTCGACGCCGTTCACGGTGGCGCGGAGATGGCCTTCCAGCAGGGCGGCGACCATTGCCCGCTCGCCCTCCGGCCCGGCGGGCACGGTGGTGAACATCGCCGCCGATCCCATCTGCACATCCATATTATTGATATTGAGCGCGACCTCGATTCCTTCCGGGCTTTCCACGAACAGCGCATCCGGCGCTTCCCGGCAGGTCATGCCGCCCAGCCCGGTCGTAAAGTAGAAGGCCTGCATCGGCCCGTAGCGCGGCGGGATACCCTTGCCAAAAGTGACGGGCAGCGTCTCCAGCGCCTCCAGATCGTCCACCGTCACCAGTGAGCGTTCCACCCATGCGCTGCTGCCCTCACCGGCAAGGACTTCATACCAGTGTTCTGTTTCATCTATGCCGATCAGCGTGACCGGTGTCTCTTCCGGTAGCGTGCCGATGGTGTTGGCGGTG
>JALSTC010000054.1 GCA_026983935.1 Ardenticatenia bacterium | reverse complement strand
GAGATGGGTATCACGGAGGCTGTCGTCGCCAGTACCGGCAACGTCGCGATGGCCTACGCGGCCTATGCGGCACGAGCAGGGATCAAACTGTGGGCGTTCGTCACCAGCCTTGTACCCGGCGAGAAAATGCGCGAGGTGGCCCTCTACGGCGCCGAAGTGATCAAGGTCACCGGCACCTACGACGAGGCCAAGATACTGGCGGCAGAGTTCGCCAAGAAAAAGGGTCTCTACATTGACCGGGGTATCAAGTCCATCGCAGCGGTCGAGAGCATGAAAACGATGGCCTACGAAATCACCGAACAGCTCGGCTGGCGTGCGCCCGACTGGTTCATTCAGGGCGTGAGCGGCGGTATGGGGCCGATCGGAGTCGCCAAAGGCTTCGAGGAGCTCCAGATACTGGGCGTGGTGGATAAAATCCCGTCTATCGGCATCGTGCAGAGCGCGGGATGTGCGCCAATGGTCAACGCCTGGAAAGCGAGCCAGCCCATTGCCACCCCGGTCGAACATCCTGAAACGGTCATCGCCACGCTGAGCACCGGCAACCCCGGCCGCGCCTACCAACTGCTGTGGGAACTCATGCAGGAGTACGGCGGCGCGGCAGAAAGTGCCAGTGATGAGGAAGCGTTTAACGCGCTGCGCGTGGTGGCCCGCTCAGAAGGGATCAGCATCGAACCGGCAACGGCGGTCACTTTTGCCGGCCTGTTCAAGATGGCCCGCAGCGGGCAGATCAAGCCCGACGACGTGGTAATCGTCAACTGCTCCGGGCATACCTTCCCGGTCGAAAAACACATCCTGGGCGACCAGTGGCAGCGTCATGTGGACGTCACCCCGGCAGGCAGGCAGATCAACCTGCCCACCGAAGGGCTGTTGAGTGCGCTGGAGCAGGTGCGGAGCAACCTGAAGCGGGTGCTGATCATCGAGGACAACGAAGACGCCGCCCGATTGGTGCAACGCCTGCTGCAGGCACGTGGCAGCTTTGACGTGATGCTAGCCCATAATGGCATGGATGGTCTGCGCAAGGTGCGGGAGACCCACCCCGATCTGGTCATCACAGATATCATGATGCCCGGTATGGATGGCTTCCAGGTCATCGAGGAAATCAATGCAGATGAACAACTGCGCAGCATTCCCATCATTGTGCTGACGGCCAAAGAACTGACTGCGTACGAACGCGAACGACTGAGCGGGCAGATCGACGTGCTGCTGCAAAAGGGGTCGTCGCTGGATCAGAATCTGGTGCAGAGCATCCTGGATGCGCTACACTGAGCAGAGAATACAAACGGCTGAGAGTTCCCGAAGAGGTGCGTATGCGGCGCATTGGCTTTGCTCTGATGGTGGCCGCCCTACTGCTGGCAGGATGCGGGCGAGGCCCCACCGGCACGACATCGGGCGGTGATCTGAATATAATCCAGGCCACGCGCAATGCCATGAATGCCACCCCGCTGCCGACCAGTTTGCCTACGGCACCGGTGCTGCCCGATCCAACCGATCCGCTGACCGTCGTCCTGGGCGGGGAATTCGCCAACGGCGGCTACTGGACATGGGAAGACATCGCCAACCTGCTGGGCGTCTACGCGCAGTACGACGCTTATGAGACAGTCAGCATGGACGGGCAGAGTTACACCGGCGTCCCGCTGTCATATCTGCTGGACTACGCCCGCATAAATCCCTTTGCGCAGGGCATGGCCGTGCTCGACCGCGAAGAACAGCGCCACGACTACCTGGCCGAGGATGTCGCCGACTGCGAGACCTGCCTGCTGGTGCGCGCTCCGGACGAGACGATCACGCTGGTGATGCCCTCGTTCACCCCGCCGGTCGTGACGCATGTCGTGCGCATCGAAGTGCGCTGACACGGACGCCGACACACTATTCAGGAGCAGCGCCGCAACGACTATACCTCCCGCTGCAGGATGCTGTAGCGGTTGGCGTCACCTGTTCTGCCGTCTGCGCGGTACGTCTCGACTTCGACCAGCCCCGCTGCCGCGACCAGTTCGGCGTGCTCGGTATCGTCCACGTAGTGGCAGTAGCGCAGCGTGTGCACGTCCTGCCGCCAGTCCAGCAAATAATCCCCCGCCTCGACTTTATCCGCCAGATCATCCCCCCATGGGACGATCCGCTGCCGAAAACGTTCATATTCGTAAAAGCGCCAGCAGGCAAAAGCCAGCACGCCCCCCGGCGCGACTCGCTCCCCCAGCGCCCGCATGAGCGCCTGCCGCCGTTCGCGCCCCGGCACATGGTGGATCACGCCGAACAGCGCCACCAGATCGTACTGGCCCGAATCTGGCGGCTGCTGCACAATGTCGCGCTGCTCCAGCCGGATTTCAACGCCGTGCAGTGCCGTCAGCGCCTCCGCTGCACGGGCAAGCAGCGTTTCGTCGGTGTCCATGCCGTGATAATGCAGCACCGGCAGGGGCGGCGGTCCCATCGTCCCTGCCACGTTTTCCGCCAGAAAAACGCCCAGCCGTCCATTGCCACAGCCCACATCCAGCACAATGAGCGGACGCGGCAGCTCGGCCAGATAGGGCAGCAGACGCGCCCATCCCGACCAGGGCTGCCCGCGTGTCCGGTCGAAGGCGGCAGCAGTGGCGCGATAAAACTCGCGGTTGATCTGGTTCAGCCGCCGGATGGTTTGCTCGTCCATGTGGGCTATTGTAGCGCACCGCCTCAGAAAAATACCCCTGTCCGCAGCGACAGTGCCCGTTTATAATCAATGAGGAAGAGCAAACAACGAGGGAAATCCATCGCAGCCATGCCAGCCAGAAAAAAGCGCATCCACGAAATCGATCTTGAGCACTACCGTGAACCGCTTGTCGCCATCCTGGCCCGACTCATTGCGGAGCCGGAACTCGATGGCAGGACACTCAACCACGTACTCCGCCAGCATCCCAAAGACGGCAGCGGCTTTTTCCGGCGCAACGATCTGATCCAGGCCTACCGCGCCTTCGCCGGGACGAACGGCCTGCCGCCGTTTGATCCTGCTGTGCTGGAGCGGCTGCGGCTCAAACCGGTGCGCACCCGATCTGGCGTGACGCCCGTCACCGTGCTGACCAAGCCCTTCCCCTGTCCGGGGGAATGCATCTTCTGCCCCAGCGACGTGCGTATGCCCAAAAGCTACCTGGTAGATGAGCCGGGGGCGCAGCGGGCCGCGCAGAACAGCTTTGACCCCTACCTGCAGACCTACACCCGCCTGCGCACCTATCACAACAACGGCCACCCCACCGACAAGATCGAGATGATCATCCTCGGCGGCACATGGTCGTTTTATCCGGAAAGCTATCAAGTCTGGTTCATCAAGCGCGTTTTTGATGCCCTCAACGACTTCAGCCGGGGGCTGGATTACGCTGCTGTGCAGGCCGCTGAAATCGAATCCGCGCTGCGGGAAGCCTCTCAACTGCACCCGGAAAACCTGCAGCCCGCCGTCACCGTTGACGGGACAGACATCACACGCACCTACAACCAACTGGTGCAGGACATCTACCGTGCGGAGATGCGCCGTTCACGCGAGCAGGCGCAGGTCATCGCGCAGGGGCTGCGTCCGCGCACGCCGCTGGATGAATATGCCACCTGGGACGAGCTGGAAGCCGCCCATCGCGCCAACGAGAGCGCGGCCTGCCGCTGTGTGGGGCTGGTGGTGGAAACACGCCCGGATCACATCAGCGAGGAAGAGGTCATCCGCATCCGGCGGCTGGGCGGCACAAAAGTGCAGATCGGCATCCAGAGCCTTGATGACGACGTGCTGCGGCTCAACAAACGCGGGCACAATGTGGCCGCTACACGTCGGGCCATCCGGCTGCTGAGGCGGGCGGGCTTCAAGATTCATGCCCACTGGATGCCCAATCTCTACGGCTCCACGCCGGACAAAGACATTGAAGACTACGCCCGCCTGTTCGATGACCCCGATATCCGCCCGGATGAACTCAAGGTCTATCCGTGCTCATTGATCGAGAGCGCAGAGCTGATGCAGCACTACGAAGATGGCTCCTGGCGTCCTTACAGCCGTGACGAACTGCTGCACGTGCTGACTGCGTGCTTCCTCCACACGCCGGAATACTGCCGCCTGACCCGCGTTGTGCGTGACATCCCTTCAACTGACATCGTGGACGGCAACCGGCTCACCAACTTCCGCCAGATCGTGGAAGCAAACCTGGCCGAACGCGGCCTGCGCAGCCCGGACATACGCGGCAGAGAGATTCGGGGGCGGCAGGTTGCCCCGGAAGCGCTGCATCTGGACGAACTGTGGTATAAAGCCGGGATCGGGCAGGAGGTCTTCTTGCAGTACATCACCGATGAACGCGATATCGCTGCATTTCTGCGGCTGTCACTGCCGGAGGGGCCGCCGCTGGTGGAAGAACTGGCCGACGCCGCCATGATCCGCGAGGTGCACGTTTACGGCCAGTCGCTGGGCATCGGGGAGAGCGCACCGGGCCGGGCACAGCACAGCGGGCTGGGCACGCGGCTCATCGAGCGGGCGGCAGCCATCGCACGGGAGAACGGCTACAGGCGGCTGGCGGTGATTTCGGCGGTCGGCACGCGGGAGTATTACCGGGGGCGGGGCTTCACCGACGGGCGGCTCTACCAGATACGCGATCTGTAAACGTCACTCCCGCCGCCACCCTGCGAGGTTGGGAAACGATAAAATCCGTCGTTGACGCTCCCCCACACTTTTGCTAAACTCCTGACTGAGGGGCAGTGGCGGAATTGGCAGACGCAGTAGACTTAAAATCTACCGGAGCAATCCATGTGAGTTCGAGTCTCACCTGCCCTACAGAGGGGCCAGTCAGCGGGGTTCACAGCAGCCCCGCTTTTTGTTTGCCCCACGTCCGCCGACTTGGGCGCAAACCATTGTACAGGTATAATACCGGCACGTGACCGAACTCCCTGACACAGAGCTGATGCTACTTCATGACCGTTACCGCCCCGGAGAGCAACTGGAGTACAGCCCCCTGGGCGATGTATTTCTGGCGGAAGATACCCAGACCGGGCAAACAGTGGTCATTCGTGCACTCGATGCGCGAGTGCATGTTGAGCCGCGTGTGCTGGCTGCTTTCAGGCGGGATGCTGAAGCACTGCGTGCCCTCAACCTGCCGACAATTGCCCCTTATCTGGATATCTTCACGGAAAATGGCCGTCTATACCTGGTCACGCCCTATCTGCGGGGCGAAACTCTGGATCAGTATCTGGAACGGGAAGGCCCACTCGATACCAGAACGTTTCAGGCCTGGGCTATCTCGCTGACACGAACGCTTTCGCTGGCCCATATTGAGGGCGTCGTACACGGAGACATCC
>JALSTC010000053.1 GCA_026983935.1 Ardenticatenia bacterium | reverse complement strand
GGGCGGCGCTCATCCGACTTGACCTTGTGCCACTCGTCCCGGAGGCGCTCCAGCCGCCGCTCGACGGCGATCAGATCGAGCAGCAGAAACTCGCTTTCGATGATCTCCACATCGCGCTGCGGATTGATGCTGCCCTGCGAATGGGGCACGTTCTCATCCTCAAAGACGCGCACCACGTGCAGGAAGCCGTCCACCTGGGCCAGTTCGTTGCGCAGCGGGCCGCTGATCCCGCCCTCGCCAATGCCCTGATCAATGCCGCCGATGTCTTTGTAGGTCACGGTGGCGTAGGTGGTCTTTTTGGGCTTGTAGAGCCTGCTCAAAAAATCCACGCGCTCGTCCGGCACGGGCATGACGGCGGTATGCACCTCCATCTGCCCGGAT
Source organism: Ardenticatenia bacterium (assembly GCA_026983935.1). Taxonomy (GTDB): domain Bacteria; phylum Chloroflexota; class Anaerolineae; order Aggregatilineales; family Ch27; genus JALSTC01. Next base: position 4,908 of record JALSTC010000053.1, on the reverse strand, counting down.
GCCGCGAAACCGGTCGGGAGATTCTGACCGGTCAGCGCGTTGAAGATCGTGGTCTTGCCGCTCTGTGGCAGCCCGATAATGCCTAGACGCATGATTGCACTCTTATCCCACTCGCTGCTGGCGTCGTCCGGGGGCGGTTCGCGGAGCGCCCCCGGCGCCTGCCGCATTTATTCAACGACGAATTCCCCGTTCTTGTAGAACAATTCCCCATCTACCAGAATTTCGCTGTCCTGCCGCATGTCGCAGATCATGTCCCAGTGCACACTGCTTTTGTTCTGGCTGCCGGTTTCTTCGTATCCCCGGCCAATCGCCATGTGGATCGTGCCGCCGATTTTCTCATCAAAGAGAATGTTGCCGGTGAACTGCTGGATGCCGAAATTCGTCCCGATGGCGAATTCGCCCAGATAACGTGACCCTGCGTCGGCATCCAGTTGGGCATAGAGCAGGTCTTCGTTTTCCTTCGCGCTGGCTTCCACCACGCGGCCATTTTCAAAGCGCAGCTCGATTCCAGACACGGCCCGCCCGCCGACGATAGAGGGATAGTCAAAACGTACCCAGCCGTTGACCGAGTCTTCCACCGGGCCGGTGAAAATCTCACCGCTGGGCATGTTGGCATGACCATCGCTGTTGATGAAGGTGCGCCCCTCAACGGACAGGGTGAGGTCAACGTTCGGCCCTTTGCAGACGATCTGCTTGCGGCCCGCCAGCCAGTCCACCTTGCCCTGCTGCATGGCGCTGAGTTCACGCCAGCGGGCAATGGGGTCTTCCCGATCGCAGAAGGTCGCGCCATAGACGAAATCCTCATACTCTTCCAGGCTCATGTTGGCTTCCTGGGCGCTGGCTTCATTGGGATACCATGTACCGACCCACTTCATCTCGTCACGCGCCCCACGACTCAGCCGCGTATCCAGCCAGTAGCTGCGGGCCTTCGCCACCTGCTGCACCCGTGCGGCAGGGATGTTGGTCATGGCGCGGGTGTTGGTGCCGCCGCCGACGCGAATATAGGCGTCCGCCTGTTCATAGTACAGCGTCTGCGAGGGATCGAGCCAGGCGATCTGCGCATCGCTTGCCCGGCGTAAAAAGGTACGCACCATATACTCATCGTGCAGCAGCAGGGTGGGATTGCCGCCCGCCTCGATCACGGCGGCGTACACTTCCCGCAGGGCAGGCAGCACCGAGACATCGCCCAGGATGCCCACCCAGTCGCCGGGCTTTATTTCTGTCGAATAGTTGACCAGCACATCGGCCAGCCGCTGTAACCGTCGGTCGCTCATGAATCGCGCTTTCTCCTGAAAAATCGAAACAATCCGGTGCCGGGACATCCACCGGTCAGCAGATACCCGGCATCCCGGTTACTGCGGAGGGGATTTTACCTCACAGGGCCGTCAGAAAATAGCATCCGGGTACGCTGCACAGAGGATGATCGGGCTGCTGATTCCCAGGCGAATGCCTCTCGGCATACGGCTGTTTCATGCTACAATATTCCGCGTACCATTTGCCGTGAGCACTACACCACCTTTGCTGCAGTCTACAGCCCGATGAACAGCAGACCCATGGAGAACCCACACTTCCAGACAAAGCGATCGCGGCTGACAGCCATACTCCTGCCGCTGGCGATATGGCTGGGTCTGCTTGCCTGGTTCCTCGATCTGGGGCTGCACCTTGTCGCAGTAGAAAATGGCGCTGTGCACTTCTCCGGCCTCACTGCCGCCGCTCTCCTGCCCCGTGTCGTCATCGGGCTGGGGCTGGTGAGCGCCCTCTGGCAGGAGAAGCATGACAGAGCCTCACACACCGCGCCACACCCGGAGCCAACGCCGCAGCCGGCCAACAGTACAGCGCAGACCACCGCCTACGAACAGCTCGAAGCCACATTCCACGAAAGCGAGGCGCAGTACCGCGCCCTCCTTGCGCAGTCCAACGATGCGATCTACCTGCTCCAGGACGGCCAACTGATTTTCGTCAACCGCCGTTTCGAGGAAATGTTTGGTTATACCCAGGAAGAAATCACCAACCCGGGCATAAACCTGCTCTCGCTCGTCGCGCCAGAATATCACGACATAATCTGGCGGCGCAGCCAGTTATTTCAGGCCGGGCGGGTGGCAGAGATCCCGACACGCTACGAATTCGTCGCGCTGGCCCGGGACGGCCGTGAAATCGAAGTAGAAACCTCCATTTCCTACATCACATACCGGGGCAAAACTGCCATACAGGGCATCCTGCGGGACATCACCGAACAGAAGCGCTCCGAAAGAGAAAAAGAGCTGCTCCTGGCAACCTTACAGCACCGAACCACCCAGCTTCAAACCGCCGCCGAAGTTTCAAAATCGGCCAGCACGATCCTCGATCCTGCCGTCCTGATCACGGAAGTGGTCAACCTCATTCGCGAGCGTTTTGGCTTTTACTACGTCGGCCTGTTTCTCGTGGACGAAACGGGTCAGTACGCCATCCTGCGGGCAGGCACAGGGGAAGCCGGGCGGAAGATGATCGCAGAAGGCCACCGGCTGCGTGTCGGCGGTGACTCGATGATCGGTGCCTGCATCGCCGCGCATGGGCCGCGCATCGCGCTGGATGTGGACCGGGAAGCCATCCGCCTCGATAATCCGCACCTGCCGGATACCCGCTCCGAAATGGCGCTGCCCATGATCACACGCGGGCAGTGCATTGGCGCGCTGACCATCCAGAGCACAGAGGAGGCCGCCTTTTCTGACCAGGACGTAGCAGCGCTGAATACCATGGCCGAACAGATCGCCATCGCCCTGGAAAACGCCCGACTCTACGCTGCTGCACAACAAGAAATCATGCGGCGGCTGGCGGCAGAAGAAGCGCTCCGCCAGCTCAACGAAACCCTGGAACGCCGCGTCGCCGAGCGCACCGCCGAACTGAACGCCGCCAATAAAGAACTGGCCACCTTCGCCTACAGCGTGTCGCATGACCTGCGGGCACCGCTGCGCAGCATTCGCGGCTTCGGCCAGGCACTGCAGGAAGATCACGGTCACCGCCTGGATGCAGAAGGGCAGGACTACCTGGCACGCATCCTGGCGGCCAGCCAGCGCATGGGCCAGTTGATCGAGGACCTCCTGACACTCTCCCGCGTAACACAGAGCACCCTCAATCGGGAGCAGGTAGACCTGAGCGCGATGGCCCGGCAAATTGCCGCCGAACTGACCCGGCAGGACCCGGAACGCAGCGTCCGTTTCACCATCACCCCTGACCTCACCGCCAGCGGTGACCCGCGGCTGCTGCGCATCGTGCTGGAAAACCTGCTCGGCAACGCCTGGAAGTTCACACGAAGCCGCCCGGAGGCCCGGATCACTTTCGATGAAACCACAGAAGGCGATCAGACCGTATACTTTATTCAGGACAACGGCGCGGGCTTTGACATGGCCTATGCAGACAGGCTGTTCAGGCCTTTTCAGCGCCTGCACAGCGCCGGGGAATTCGAAGGCACAGGCATCGGGCTGGCAACTGTGCAGCGGATCATTCACCGGCATGGAGGGAGGGTCTGGGCCGAGGGTGAACCGGGCCGCGGTGCGACGTTCTATTTCACGCTGACTGCCGCGCCGGAGCCGTTCCTGGAAAGTTAATGACCCTCCTGCCGCACGTGGTGACCTGGCCATCCAGTGGTTATAATCCGGCTCATCATCGCTGCTATTCCAGCGCATCTGACAACCGACATCAATAGAAAGTCTCTGCACATCCTGATGAGCAAACCACTTCGCCTGCTTTTGATAGAAGACTCCGAAGATGACGCCCTTCTCCTGCAGCGTTCACTGCAGCGCAGCGGCTTCAACTTAACAGCATATCAGCGCGTCACCAGCGCCGAGGCCCTGCATGAGGCCTTCGCCCGGCAGACATGGGACGCTGTCATTGCCGACTACTCGATGCCGGGTTTCAGCGGGCTGGCCGCCCTGGAAATCTTCAAAGAAACGGGCCTTGACATCCCGTTCATTCTCGTTTCCGGCACGGTGGGCGAGGAAATCGCCGTGCAGGCGATGAAAGCCGGGGCGCATGACTACGTCATGAAGGATAATCTCACCCGGCTGGCCCCGGCCCTGGAACGCGAACTGCAGGAAGCCGAAGTGCGCCGCGCACGGGCCAGAGCAGAAGAGCGAGTCCGTATGCTCTCCCGCGCCGTTGAACAAAGCCCCGGCATTGTGATCATCACCGATCTGGACGGCAAAATCGAGTACGTCAACCCCCGATTCACCGAAGTCACCGGCTACACGCCGGAAGAGGTGCTCGGCCAGAATCCGCGCATCCTGAAAGAGGACATCATCGCCCCGGACGACATCTACCGTCAGTTGTGGGAAACCGTCACTCAGGGCAGAGAATGGCGCGGCGAACTGCAAAACCGCAGGAAGAACGGTGAACACTACTGGACACTGGCCACCATCTCCCCGATCCGGGACGACAGCGGTAAAATCACACACTACATGGCCGTACAGGAAGATGTCACCGAAAAACGACAGGCTGAAGCCGCCCTGCGCGAAAGCGAAGCACGCTTCCGCCAGCTCTTTGAGCAGGCCGCCGACGCAATCATCCTCCATGATATGGACGGTAAAATTGTCAACGCCAACCACCAGGCGGCCACAAGTCTGGGCTACGACCGGGAACAGTTGATCGGGATGACCATTTCTGAAATCGCAGACACTCCCGATCCCGATGACCTGCGCCGGTTCTGGGAAACGCTGGCTGCCAGCGGTGAGCGGATCACGATCAACAGCCGTCACCACCGCCGGGATGGCTCTTCCTTCCCGGTGGAAGTCCGCCTGACACAGCTAGCCGTCCAGGGACAGGACCTGTTTATGGCCCTGGTGCGTGACGTGACCGAACGCGAGCAGATGCAGGCGAAGCTCAGACGCTACAGCGAGCAGCTCGAAGACCTGGTGCAGGAGCGCACGGAGCAGC
>JALSTC010000052.1 GCA_026983935.1 Ardenticatenia bacterium | reverse complement strand
ACAGCGATGACGATTTCGACCATGGGAATCGGGGTTGGGGTGGGAGGAAGTTCCACAGCCTGCCGTGTAGGTTCCCCCCCTGTGGGAGTTGTTGCCTGAAGCTGCGGCAGCAGAACCACCGCGGCCACCACTCCCAGAAGTATGATTAGGCCAAGCAATAGAAGTATGCGACCACGTGCGCGCATAAAATCCTCCTGATCCTGTTAGTTGCTGAATTTAGTGTAGTCGCTCAGGATAAAAAGTCAAACGGGTATATAGTCCTATCATGCATCGAGCGACGTTTCAGTCGCTCTTATAACTGTGCTGAAATCAAGTTGTAACCTGTGATAGACAACAGGCAGCCAGTCTGGCAGGCTAGGCCAGGGTGGGAGGCCTGCCGGCAGGAATTCGGATGGTGATGGTTGTGCCGCCTGGCGAGCCTTCCTCGCTCTGAATATCCAGCGATCCCCCAATGAGTTCCAGGCGCTCTCGCAGGGTCTTCAGCCCAAAGGCCTGACTGCCGTCATGTGGTGACATGTTTTCATCGCTGAGGACGCTTTCTGGATCAAAGCCCTGACCGTTATCCTCCACCATGCACGTGATGACGTCCGTGCCCATGTCCAGCGTCACCTTGACCTGTGAAGCTTTTGCATGGTCGCGCACGTTGCTCAGCAGCTCCTGGATGCTGCGGAACATGATGACCTCGCGGTGGGCTTCCAGCCGGCGTTCATCCCCCAGAATGTGCAGATTGGTTGTGATTCCGCTTTTGTTTTCGTAGGCATCAATATAGCGCCGGATGGTCGGGATCAACCCCAGATCGTCGAGCATCATGGGGCGCAGGTCAAAGATAAAGTCCCGTATTTTTTGGAAGGTGCCGCTGGCAACGGTTTTCAGGTTGTTGAGTTCTTCAGCCGCGCGGTCGGGATTGCGATCAAAGAGGCGCTGGCAGATTTCTGCCTGCAGGATGAAGTTCGTCAGCGATTGGGCCGGGCCGTCGTGCATCTGCCGTGCGAGCCGTTTGCGCTCACTCTCCTGTGCTTCGATGATGCGGATGATTGTATTGGCTCCCGGGCTGAGATCGGAAGTGCCAGTTTTGACATCTGGGGAAAATGCACTTGGCGACAGCCCTTCGATCTGGGCGAGCACCTGGGCCAGAATCTCCCCCATATGCTCCAGTTGGCGTTGATCACTCTGAAGTTTTTCCAGATTGCCGCGCATGGTGAGCAGACGGCTTCGCGTGTCAATTGCTTCATTGTAGGCGACCCGGATATCCTGGCGGGGCACGCTGTCGAAATTGGATTCGATCTGGTGCAGCCTGTTGGTTACCAGTGCATTGCGCTGCTGGAGGCGCTCCACCTCGTTATGTGTCTGCTCAACCAGCGCTTCAAGCTCACGAAGCTGTGCGCTGATCTTTTCACTTTCTTCGTGGAGGAGTTCCAGCAGGGCTTCACGCGGATTAACGGCATTCTGTGTCTGGTCGGTCATAGTGCAGGTTCCTGTTTTTGTTTATCCTGACGGATGGCCGTCTTACTCATCTGACTCAGATTCAGACAGGGTATCTTGCATGCGCACCCAGCCGCGCCGCAGAGCATATACGGCGGCCTGCGTGCGATCTTCGACATCCAGCTTCTTGAGAATGGAAGTCATGTGATTTTTGACCGTCTGGTGGCTGATGCCAAGTTCAAGCGCGATTTGCTTGTTGCTCATGCCCCGGGTGACGAACTGCAGGATTTCCATCTCGCGGGGGCTGAGTGGCACAAAGTGCTCTCCCGGGTCAACCATGTAGGGGCCTGTGGCGGCTTCTACGCCTGCATCCAGCCAGGCACGCAGACCGGCCTCGTCAAAAATCTGGTCACCCACAATGTAGTATCCCTGCACCACCTGTCGCACAACATCCACCAGTGTAGACGGCTCAACGTCTTTGGGGTAATACGCGGATGCGCCCGCCCGCATGGCATGCAGCACCTGCTCCTGGTCATGGTAGGCCGTCAGTGTGACGACGGCAATGCCAGTGCGGTCAGCTTTGAGCTGGCGTGTGACCTGCAGGCCGTTCATGGATGGCAGGTTGATATCAATGACGACGACATCGGGCTGCAGTTCACGGGCCAGGGCCAGGGCTTTTTCGCCATCGTCTTCTTCTCCCACGACCCTGATATCATCTTCCAGGGCGAAGACTTTACTCAGACCCTCTCGGAACAGAGGGTGATCATCCACGATCATGACGGTGATTTTGTCCAGGGTGTTTGCCTGTTTTTGCTGTGCCATGGAGTCCCTCAAATGATGGAGGTGAACAGCATGAGAAAGGCGCTCTTCCCGCACATGATGCAGCCAGTATAGCACAGAAAATTCTGTGTGAAGATCGGCCTGCAGCTCTGTAAATTTATTTTAACTCTTATTCCTCTCCTTATCATACACACCTTTTGGATACCATACAAACAAAAACTGGTTGTTCTTAAGGAAGGCAGCAAAAAGCCCGCCTCTGGGAATGGGGCGGGCCTGGTCATCCGAGCAGAAAAGAGAGGGATTATTTCCTGTTATTGCGCTTGCGGATGCGGACGAATGTATACAGCGGAAGCGCTATCGCCTGCGCAGTATCGAGGATGGCGTCGCGGGTCCGCTTGGCCAGGTAGCGAGCACGGCCAGCGGAGAACAGGCTGTGAGCCGGGCTGATCTCGCCTGTCCCCATCTGGATGACGGCTGATGCCCAGGTTAACCCTGCACCGAAGGCCGATACGGCCACTTTGTCTCCGGGCTTCAGCCGCCCCTCTTCAATGGCCTCGACCATTGCCAGCGGGACCGAGGCTGCCGAAGTGTTGCCGTATTTCTGGATGTTCATATAGAACTTCTCCAGAGGCTGGTGCATGAAGCGGGCAGCAACTTCAATGATCCGGGCATTGGCCTGGTGGGGAATGTAGAGATCAATGTCATCGGGTGTCAGCCCGGCCTGGTAGATCACATTTTTGAGTGACCTGGCGACAACCCGTGTGGCAAATTTGAAAACCTCGCGCCCGTTCATTTTGAGAAAATAAGCACGCTCTTTGATAACATCTTCCGGGTTGTCCTGGAAAGGCCGTGCCGTGCCTCCGGCGGGGACATACAGATGTTTGGCTCCGGAACCATCTGATCCCAGCTCAAACGTCAGTACACCGGAAGGCTCTTCGCTGGGCTGCAGGACGACGGCAGCAGCGGCGTCACCAAAGAGCACGCACGTCGTGCGGTCTTCCCAATCCAATGCGTAGGAGATGATCTCAACCCCGACCACCAGGATGTTGTTATACATGCCCGTCTGGATGAATTGGCTGGCCGTTGTGAGCGCATAGACCCAGCCTGCACAGCCGTTGACCAGTGTGAATGCACCGCACTTTGCACCGAGCTGATCCTGCACGAGATTGGCAACGCCCGGAACCAGATAGTCCGGGGAGTTGTTGGCTACGATGATCAGATCCAGGTCTGCCGCGGTGATTCCGGCTGTTTCCAGCGCGGGACGGCTGGCGGCGACAGCCATAGAGGAAGTTGTCTCGCCTTCCCCCCGGATGCGACGTTCCTTGATGCCGGTGCGGCTGGTGATCCACTCATCGCTGGTATCAACCATTTTGGCCAGATCGTCATTAGTCAGAACTTTTTCTGGGACGTATTTTCCCCAGCCGGTAATGCGTGCGTAACGAGACATCAGGCGTTCTCCTGTTTCAGGTTCTCTTTAGTAGTGTAGGTCTTTCCAGGAACTGGCGGGTAATCAGGCAATGGCTTTACCTGGCGCTTCTTCTCGTTCCGTCAGACCCAGTAAATGGCTCAGTGAGCGTGCCGTGATCAGGAGCACGCCTGCTGTCAGTGTAATGCCGCCGATCCCGGCAGCCAGTTTGGTGCGTGTGGGCATGGCCTGGATGCGGCTCCACCAGCCGAGGGCTGCGGCCTGCTGCTCCCCGATCAGTTCCTGCAGCAGCCCATCCACGAACTGCGGCGAGGGGGAGACTTCAACCAGTGTGCTGCGGAGCTGATCAGCCAGATCAACGAGTTCACTGACCTGCTGATAGGACACGTTATATCTATCCAGCAGGGTTTCCAGCGGCGCGACACCATCTGCGTAATCGGAGAGCAGATCCGCGATGCGTGATTCATGGGGATGAGACACAAATTCCATGAGACTACCTTTTACTCAATTATTCACGTTGAACGCTGGTATCATCAGTCTCGGCTTTATCCGGGTTGTGATGATAGTGGGCAAGCTCTTCGCGCAGCGCCAGAAGCGTTCGATGATATAAAGATTTGACTGCGCCCTCAGTACGGTTCATAATCTCGCCGATTTTGGCGTTTGGCAGACGTTCAATATATTTCAGAATCAGCAACTGCTGCCGATCTTCCGGCAAACGCCTGATGGCTTCCAGCAGGGCTTCTCTGTCCTGCCCGGCTTCGACAACGTGCTCCGGTGCTTCGCTGCGGAGCGTATTGCCGATATACTCGTCCAGCGAGACTATCTGGCGGCGGCTGTTATCTCTGTGCCAGTTGGCAACCAGATTATGTGCAATCCGGTACAGCCAGGCCGAGAACGGCACACCGCGATCTGTATACGAGTCGATGTGCGCCAGTGCGCGGTAGAATACCCGGGCGGTCAGGTCTTCGGCGTCATGGTGGTTATTGGTGCGGTAGAATACGTAATTGTAGATTTTCTTGACGTACCGCCTGTATAATTCCCCAAACGCCTCGGCATCGTCTCGTGCCCAGCGGGCCAATTGGGCGTCATCTGCCTGCCCATAGTCTCTGGTAAAGGGCGTTGTCATGCTTACAAACACCTTTTGTACATAAAGGTTGCGCTCAAGCAGGAATCATCTGGCGGTGGGGCGTGTAAGTAACAGAAGTATACCCTGCCGGAATGGCAGTAGCCAATGGCACTATGGTCGCCCTGTACGTCTGTCTTCTAAGGAGCACCTCTGATGAAGCGTTCTGCATTGTTAATGGTGGTTTTGCTGTTTCTGGCCGGTCTGATCCCGGTGCTGCCAGCCCTTGCCCAGGATAGCACGCAGCTGGCCATCCTGGAAGTTGAACTCTGGCCGGAGTACGATCGGTCGGAGATGCTGGTGATCTATCGCGGAGAACTGGCTGATACGGTGACTTTCCCCGCGGCGGTCAGTTTGCGCATACCGTCGAGGGTGGCATCGCCTTTTGTGGTGGCGGCGCAGCCGTCGCCAGATGCCTCTGTGGATGAAGTTGAATATGAGAACGTCGAGAGCGGCGAGTGGCGGACGATCACCTTTGAGACCAACGGGCCGCGCTTTCAGCTTGAATACTATGACTCGCTGCCCCGTACAGACGATGCGCGTACCTTCGCCTACACCTGGGCGGGCGATTATGCCG